>JAHBWE010000037.1 GCA_019637155.1 Labilithrix sp.
CCGCGCCGTCGCGGCCCTCGGTGGCGCGCCCGCGCGCCGCGTCGGTCGCCGTCGCCGCGAGCGTCGGAGCGGACTCGATCTCCGCGCGAGCACCCGGCGCGCCGGCGCCGCCCGTCGCCGTCGCTGTCGCTGTCGCTGCGAGCGTCGGCGCGGACTCGATCTCCGCGCGTCCGCCCGGCGCGGTGCGCGTCGAGACCTCCGCCGAAGTCGAAGCCGACGCGGGGGTCACGACCGCCCGCGCCGGCCCCACTCCGCGCGGTATCGGCAGGGTCGGCGCGATCTCCGTGTTGTCCGTCGCGGAGGCGATGCGATCGAGGGCCTTGCGGGTGTGGAGCGCGCTCTCGGGGCGGAGGGCCGGATCCTTTTGCAGGAGCTGCGCGACGAGCGACTCGAGCGCCGGCGGGACGCTCGGCGCGAGCGCGCGGAGCGGGGGAGGGTCCTCGAGCGCGAGGCTCGTCGCGAACTCCATGATGTCGGAGCCCTTGAACGGCCGGCGGCCGCCGAGGCAGCGGTAGAGCAAGCAGCCGAGCGAAAAGAGGTCCGTGCGCGCGTCGACGGCGTGGCCGCGCGCCTGCTCCGGGGACATGTAGCCCGGCGTGCCGAGCGCCTGGCCCGTGCGCGTGAGGCCGTCGACGTTGGCGGCGCGGGCGATGCCGAAGTCGACGAGCTTCACCGCGCTCGTCTCGCGCGTGAGGATCACGTTGCTCGGCTTGAGGTCGCGATGGATGACCCCCGCCGCGTGCGCGGCCACGAGCGCGTCGGTCACCGCGCGGCCGATGCGCACCGCCTCCTCGACGGTCAGGTTCTCCGTCTCGAGCCGCTTCTCGAGGTCGTCGCCGTCGATCCACTCCATCGCGAGGTAGGGGTGCCCGTCCTTCGTGAGGCCGTGGCCGCGGTAGCCGACGATGTTCGGGTGCTCGAGCTTCGAGAGGATGTCGCTCTCGAGCGCGAAGCGGGTGGGGTCCCCGACCGCGCCGAGCACCTTCACCGCGAGGAGCGCGCCGGTCGCGGGATCGCGTGCACGATACACCTTTCCCATCCCCCCCTCGCCGATGACGTCCTCGATCACGAACGGATCGTCCCTGTCCTTGATCGCGATCGTCTTCGGGATCGGCTCCATCGCTCAGGTCTTCCGCGGCCGCGGCAGGCCGTAGCGATCGAGCTTCTCGATCAGCGTCCGCCGCGCGATGCCGAGCTTCTCCGCCGCGCGGGTCTGGTTCCCGTTGCACGAGGCGAGGGCCTCCTGGATCGCCTCGATCTCCGCGCGTTCGCGCTCGTCGCGCAGCGGCGCGGCGGTCTTGAGCGGCGCCGAAGCCGATGCCGCCGCGACGCTCGCGCTCCGGAGCACGATGTGATCGGCGTCGATCGCGCCGCCGGCGGCGAGCACCGCCGCGCGTTCGACGACCTTCTTCAGCTCGCGCACGTTGCCGGGCCACGTGTGCGCCTCGAGCTTCTTCAGCGCCGCCTCCGAGACCGCCACCGCGCCCGCGAACTTCTCGGTGAGCCCGCGGATCTCCTCCCTCCGATCGCGGAGGGGAGGGACGTGGATCGTCATCCCGTCGAGCCGGTAGAGGAGGTCCGCGCGGAACGTCCCTTCCTCGACCATCGCGCCGAGGTCGCGGTTCGTCGCCGCGACGACGCGCACGTCGATCTTCCTCGGCTTCACCGCGCCGAGGCGCGTGATCTCCCCCGCGTCGAGCGCGCGGAGGAGCTTCGCTTGCACCGGGAGCGGCATCTCGCCGACCTCGTCGAGCACCACCGTGCCGCCGTCGGCGCTCTCGAGGAGGCCGGGCTTCGACGCCGCCGCGCCAGTGAACGCGCCCTTCTCGTGGCCGAAGAGCTCGCTCTCCAGCGTCTGCTCGGGCAAGGCGGCGCAGTTGAGGAAGAGGAGCGGGCCGTCCTTGCGCTTCGAGCGCTCGTGGATGCGATGGGCGATGACCTCCTTGCCGACGCCGGTCTCGCCGAGGACGAGCACGGCGAGATCGCTCGGGGCGACGAGGTCGACGAGGCGATGCACCGCGCTCATGGACCCCTGCGGGAGGCTCGCGGGAGGCGGCGCGTTCGGCGCGCGCCGCTCGCGGACGACGACCTGCAGGTCGCCGATGACGACGACGAGGTCGGCCGCGATCGCGTGGGGGACATGGGCCTCGAGCGCGACGCCGGCGACGCGCGTCCCGTTGGAGCTCCCGAGGTCTTCGACGGTTGGTTCTTTGCCACCGCGGAAGCGCGCATGCACACGGCTTACCGACGGCTCCTCGACGCGGAGGTCCGCCTCGTCACCGCGGCCGACCGTGACCTCGCCGCGCGGCGGGAGCGCGAGGCGGCGCAGCGATCCGCCGTCGAACACGACGAGCTCCAGCCCCTCGCTCGCCCCGCTGCCGCGCGGGGCCGGCGCCGCGGTCGAGTCGGTCATCGCGGGTGGAGCATACATCGTCCCCTCACGACATGTGCGGAGACCCGCACAACGCCGCCGCGCGTTCGCGAGAAACCGCGGCAGATCGGAGCAGGCACGGCGGTTGGAAGAGGTGCGCTCGACCATGAAACGCACCGTCACCGCCCTCGTCGTCCTCTCCGCCCTCGCCGCCTGCGCGAAGCCCGTCGCCGTCGCGCCGATCGACGCCGTCGTCGCGCCCGTCCTTGCCGCGCCCGCCTCGGCCGAGCCGCTCCCGCCGCCGGACGCTCCGCGCGCCACGGAGAGCCGCTTCCCGGCGGGTCCGGGCGTCGCGCTCGTCGCGGATCAGCTCCACGCGCTCGTCCGCGACCGGCAGATCACCGATCCGAAGCGTCCTTACGAGGAGCGCGTCGCGATCGCGGAGAAGGCGCTCGGGACGAAGGGCGAGCCGATCGCGGAGCACGTCTACGACGGCGTCGTGTTCCGTGCGGTGTCGGCGCGCACCCTCGTCGCGCCGTTCGGCTGCACCGAGCTCGTCATCTCGCGGAAGACGCCGGCGTGGACGACGCGGAGCGCGGACCACCGGCTCTGCGGCTTGCCGTACGCGTCCGATCCGTCGAGGCCGTACGGCGGCCCCGCCCCGAAGCGGACCGCGTTCCGGCTCGACGAGGCGCTCGCGGAGGTCGGCCTCCTCCCGCCGGCGGTCGCCGACTTCAAGGCCACGACCAAGCTCGGTCCCGCCGAATACCACGAAAACGGTGAATCGGTCTGGATCGGCCTCGCCGGCCGGAGCAAGGACGCGCCGATCAGCTGCCGCGCGCTCCGCATCGGTCGCCAGCCGCGGATCGAGGAGGTGGCGCTCGCGTACTGCTCGCTCGCGTGGCCGATGCCGGGCATGTCCTTCGAGCCGGGCACGAAGGAGGCTCCGATCGACATGAACGCCAAGCTCGCGGAGTGCTCGTCGAAGTGCAGCGCGAACGAGATCTGCATGCTCGAGCAGCGTCTCCCGAGCACGGCGGCGTTCCGGCAGGAGTCCGACGGATCGCGCGCGCGCTACCCCGACGGCCGCGCGGCGAAGGCGGAGGTCGTCGGCAGCTGCGTCGCGATCCCGTCGTCGTGCTCCACCGTCACGGCTTCGTGCTTCTTCCCGCCGCCGCCGCCGCCCGGCGCGCCGCCGCCGTTCCCCGGCACCGCCACCGGCCCGTGCCCGAAGGTGCACCACGGCGGCCGCGCGTTCCTGACGACGCCGTCGAACCACATCGTCTGCACGACGCGCGTCGGCGGCCCGAACCCGCCGCCGCTGACGACGACGCCGCCGACGCCGACCGCGCCCGCGACGACCGCGCAGAAGTCCAAGCCCACGCCCTTCGAGCTATTCTGACCGTGATGCGTCCGCTCCTCTGCGCCAGCTCCGTCCTCGTGCTCGCGGCGTGCGCCGCGAAGTCGCCGCCGCCGGCCGAAGCGACCGTCGCCGCGGTCCCGCCGCAAGCCGCGGAGCCGATCCCGCCCGCGGACGCGCCGCGCGCCGATCGCTTCCCCGCCGGGCCCGGCGTCACGCTCGTCCACGACCAGCTCACCGCGGTGTTCCAGGACCGCACGCTCTTCGATCCGAAGGTCTCCCACGAGGTGCGGCTCGCCGGCGTTCGCAAGGCGCTCGGCGTGCAGGGGGAGACGCGGAAGTACTCGCAGGGCGAGGCGGTCGCGTTCGCCGCGATCGGGCCGAAGTGGCTCTACGGACCGTGGGGCTGCAACGAGCTCGTGCTCCGGCTCGGGGTCATCGCCACGTGGTCGCTCGGGCCGGCGAACATGCGGGTCTGCGGTCTCCCGTACGCGGAGGACCACACGAAGACGTACGTCGGCCCGGGGCCGCTGCGCACGGTGCTGAGGCTCGAGCAGATGCGCGCCGAGATCGGCGACGGCACCGGCGCCGCCGCGCAGGCCATCGCGAAGGCCAAGCTCGGACGCGCCGACGCCGAAGAAGGCGGCGACGCGATCTGGACCGCGATCGGCGCGCGCGACGCCGACGCGCCGGTGACGTGCTGGCTCCTCCGCGTCGGCGCGAAGAGCGAGGTGACGAAGGCGCCGCTCGAGACGTGCGGGCTCGCGTGGGGACCGCCGCCGGCCGCGCGCTTCGACGCGGGCCCGCCGGTGCCGTTCTTCGACAAGCCCGCCGCGCTCGCCGAGTGCGCGGCGAAGTGCAGCGCGAAGGAGATGTGCCTGCTCGAGCAACGCGTGCCCGCCGGCGCCACCCTCCGCGACGATCCCGACGGGCCACGCGCGCGCTACCCCGACGGCTATCCGGCGCGGGCGGAGCTCGTCGCGCGCTGCACGCCGGTCCCCGCGACCTGCGCGAAGCCCGACGCGGCGTGTTTCTTCGGGAAGCCGCCCGCGATGACGAGCGGACCGTGCCCCGCGGACAGGCCCGGCGGCGGGCATTCGTTCCTCACGACGCCCTCGCCGCACATCACCTGTTTCGTCCGCGTGGGCGAGGTCAGCCCGTCGCCTTCTTCAGCTCCGTGACGAGCTCCGGCACGGCGGTGAAGAGGTCCGCGACGAGGCCGTAGTCCGCGACCTGGAAGATCGGCGCGTCGGGGTCCTTGTTGATCGCGACGATCGTCTTCGAGCCCTTCATGCCGGCGAGGTGCTGGATCGCGCCGGAGATGCCGATCGCGAAGTACAGCTTCGGCGCGACGACGCGGCCGGTCTGGCCGACCTGCAGCTCCGCCGGGGCGTAGCCCGCGTCGCACGCGGCGCGGCTCGCGCCGACCGCGGCGCCGAGCATGTTCGCGAGGGGGTCGAGGACCTCCGCGAACTTCTCCTTCAGCGCGCGGCCGCCCGAGACGATGACCTTCGCCTCGCCGAGGTCGGGGCGCGCGCTCTGGGCGGCGTTGAGGCCGAGGAACTTCACCCGCTCCGCGGCGGGGTCCTTCGCCGCGAGCGCGACGTCCTCGAGCGGCGACGATCCGCCCGACGGCTCCGCGGGGGCGAACTCGCTCTGGCGCGCGGACACGACCTGGACCGGCGTGTTGATCGAGCAGGTCGCGAACGCGTTGCCGGCGAAGACGGGGCGGCGGTAGACGAGCTTGCCGCCCTCCTCCTTCACGCCGCTGATGTCCGGCGCGTAGCCGGCGCCTAGCTTGGCCGCGACGCGCGGCGCGACGTCCTTGCCGAACGAGCTCGCGGTGAACGCGACGACGTCGAAGCCCTTCGCCGCGGCGGCGATCGTGGGCGCGTGCGTCTCCGCGGTCGGGGCCGCGAGGTAGGCGTCGTCGCAGACGAGGACCTTCTGCGCGCCGTAGCCGGTCACCTCCGCCGCGGCGGCCTTCGCGCCCTGGCCGAGGACGAGGATCGAGAACGTGCCGCCCGCGTTCTTCGCGAACGTGATCGCCGAGTGCGTGGACTTCCGCACCTTGCCATCGTGCATCTCAGCAACAACGAGGATGTTCGCCATCACAGCACCTTCGCTTCGGACTTGAGCTTCTCGACGAGCTCGGGGACGGACTTCACCTTGATGCCGGCCTTGCGCGCCGGCGGGAGCTCGAAGCTCGAGTACGTGATCTTGAGCGCCGCGTCGCTCGCGAGGTCGGCGAGCTTCACCTCCGTGAGCGGCTTCTTCTTCGCCGCCATGATCGCCATGAGCGCGGCGAAGCGGACGCCCTCCGCGTACTTGTGCGCGGGCGCGTGCTTCGACGACACGCTCGTCGGCGCGACGATGCGGAGGTCGACCGAGACGACGGCCGGGAGCGTGACCTCGAGGTTGATCGTGCCGCCGTCGACCTCGCGGCCGACGACGAGCTTCGTGTCGTCCTCGCTCTTGATCGAGCCCGCGAACGTGGCCTGCGGCCAGCCGAGGTACTCGGCGAGGAGCTGTCCGACCTGGTTCGAGTCGCCGTCGACCGCCTGCTTGCCGAGGAGGACGAGGTCCGGCTTCTCCTTCTCGACCAGCGACTTGAGCGCGCGCGCGACGACGTCGCCGTCGAGCTGCTCGTCGGTCGCGTCGACGCGGATCGCCTTGTCGGCGCCGGTCGCGAGCGCGCCGCGGAGCGTGGTCTCCACCTCCTTCGGGCCGAAGCTCACGACGACGACCTCGCCGAGGCGCGCCTTCGGGTTCGCGCCGTTCTCGGTGAGGCGGAGCGCAGTCTCCACCGCGTACTCGTCGAACGGGTTGGGCTTCCATTCGAGCCCCGTCGTCTCGAGCTTGCCCCCGTTGACCTTCACCTTGTTCGCGTTGTCCGGATCGGCAACACGCTTCAGCGGAACCAGGATTTTCATGCGTCCTCTCGGAATGAACGGCGATTCAGTCCGCGCATTTTTAGGGTCCATGACGCCAGGTGTCAACGTGCTACGAGAGGAGGGTGACGCCGGCCGCGCTCCTCGCCTTGACCCAGCTGGAAGCGCCAGCAGAGAACAGGGCGCCCGACATCGTCGTGCCGGCGGTGCACTCGCTCGCGCTCATGACGGTGATGCGCGCGACCGCGTCGTACCTCTGGCCCGATCCCTTCTCGAAGCCGCAGTACTTCGCGGCCCACTATGAGGAGGCGTTCACGATGCCGCCGAAGTTCGATCGCTCCCAGCCGTTCATGCAGTGGGACGGGGACAACCTCCTCATCAACGTGGTCGGCCACGGCCTCTTCGGGAGCGAGCTCTACCTTCGCGCGCGCCAGTGCCGCTTCGGCGTCGTCGGCTCGTTCGCGTTCGCGGCGGCGACGTCGGCGCTCTGGGAGTACGGCTTCGAGGCGAACGGCGTCCGCCCCTCCGCGCAGGACCTCGTGTTCACGCCGCTCGCCGGCATCGCGCTCGGCGAGGCGCGCTACTTCGTCCACCGCGCGACGAAGGACGTCCGCCACGTCGAGTGGGTGCGCTGGGTCGTCGATCCGTTCGGCGAAATCGAGCGCGCCGCGGGCACGGGCTGCTGATAAAAAGAGCCATGGCACTGACGTGCGACTTCCTCGTGATCGGCAGCGGGATCGCCGGACTGTCCTTCGCGCTGGAGGCGGCGAAGCACGGCGACGTCGTCGTCGTCACGAAGCGCGCGAAGGACGAGTCGAACACGAAGTACGCCCAGGGTGGCATCGCGGCGGTGCTCGACGAAGGCGACTCCTTCGCCGCGCACGTGAAGGACACGCTCGTCGCGGGCGCGGGCCTGAACCACGTCCGCGCGGTCGAGATCACGGTCGAGGACGCGCCGGCGCGCATCGCGATGCTGCGCGAAGCGGGCGCCAAGTTCGACCTCACGCCGGCGGGCGCCCACGCCGACGAGTCGAGCCCGAGCCTCGCGCAGGGCTCGCAGGAGGGGACGAAGCAGGACCTCGATCTCCACCTCGAGGGAGGCCACAGCGCGCGGCGCATCGTGCACGCCGGCGACATGACCGGGCGCGAGGTCGAGCGCGCGCTGGTGGAGGCGGCGGGGAGGCACCCGAACATCCGCGTGCTCGAGGAGCACATGGCGGTCGACCTCATCACCCTCGCGAAATACGGCGGCCCCGAGGTGTGCGCCGGCGCGTACGTCCTCGACGTGAAGGCGGGGAAGGTCGAGACCGTGCTCGGCCGCGCGACGGTCCTCGCGAGCGGCGGGGCAGGGAAGGTCTACCTCTACACGACGAACCCCGACGTCGCGACGGGCGACGGCATCGCGATGGCCTACCGCGCCGGCGCCGAAGTCGCGAATATGGAGTTTTACCAGTTTCACCCGACTTGCCTCTTTCACCCGCAAGTCAGAGATTTTCTGATATCCGAGGCGCTCCGCGGCGAGGGCGCGATCCTGCGCCGGCTCGACGGCACGCCCTTCATGAAGGAGTACGACGAGCGCGCCGAGCTCGCCCCGCGCGACATCGTCGCCCGCGCGATCGACCACGAGATGAAGCGGAGCGGCGCGGAGCACGTCCTCCTCGACATCACCCACCGCGACGAGCAGTTCCTCCGCGACCATTTCCCCGGGATCCACGCCCAGTGCCTGAAGGTCGGGATCGACATCGCGAAGCAGCCGATCCCGGTCGTCCCCGCCGCGCACTACCTCTGCGGCGGCATCTCGACCGATCTCGACGGGCGCACCACGATCCCGGGACTCTGGGCCATCGGTGAGTGCGCGCACACCGGGCTCCACGGCGCGAACCGCCTCGCGTCGAACTCGCTGCTCGAAGGGATGGTGTTCGCGCACCGCGCGGCGCTCGCGCTCGGGAAGGGCATCGATCGCGCGAAGCCGTGGCCGCAGGTGCCGGAGTGGGACCCGGGCGAGGCGGTGCCGAGCGACGAGGCCGTCGTCGTCGCGCAGAACTGGGACGAGCTCCGCCGCCTGATGTGGAACTACGTCGGCATCGTGCGCTCGGACAAGCGTCTCCGCCGCGCCGCGCGCCGCATCGCGCTCCTGCAGGAGGAGATCGCCGAGTATTACTGGAAGTACTTCGTCACGCGCGATCTCCTCGAGCTCCGCAACATCGCGACGGTGGCGCAGCTCATCGTCGAGTGCGCGGCCGCGCGGCGCGAGAGCCGCGGCCTCCACTTCACGATCGACTACCGCGACACCGACACCAAGATGGCGCGCGACATGGTCGTGAAGCGCGGCGTCCCCGCCCACCTCGGGCAGAAGCAGGCCTGAGCGGCGATGGACGAAGAAGAGGCGCCGCAGCACCGTCCGCTGACCTTCTTCAGCGCCGCGATCTGGACGTTGATCGCGATGCTGCTGGAGGCGGTGTGCGCGAGCGCGACCGACTCGGCGCGGCCGGGCGCGATGGTCGATCCGGTCTCGCGGATGGCCTGCCTCGCGGTCGCGTATTCGGTCGTGCTCTTCGGCGTGCTCCGCCTCCACGAGCCGCAGACGTCGATCCGTCACGTCCTCGCGCTCCGGCGGCCGAGCGTGCTCGTGTGCCTCCTCGCGCTCGCCCTCGGCGCCGCCCTCGCGCTCCCGTCCGAGTGGCTCGACAAAGCGCTCGCGGCGCGGTGGCCGACGTCGCCGGACGACAACGACCACGTCGATCGGCTCTTCAGCGTCGCGACGGTGGGCAAGCGCGTCGCGCTCTTCGTCACGTACGTCATCGTCCATCCGGTGCTGAAGGAGGGCTTCTTCCGCGGCGTCCTCTTCACGCCGCTCCGCCGCACGCGCAGCCTCGAGAGCGTCGTCCTCGCGGTCGCGGCCTTCGAGACGCTCCCGATGTTCTCGCCGCGCTCGATGCTGGTGCTCCTCGGCTCGACCCTCGTCTTCTCGTGGCTCCGCGGTCTGTCGGGCAGCATCGTCCCGTCGATCCTCGCGCACGTCGCGTTCAACGCCGTCGGCCTCGTGCCGCTCGTCCTCGGCAAGCCCGAGCTCGAGCCGACGCGCACGCTCCTCCTCGCGAGCGCCGCCGCCGGCGTCGTCGCGCTCGCGGGCCTCACGTTCCTCGCGCGCGGCGTCGCCGCGGTCCAGGCGCGCGAGGCCGACGTCGCCGTCGAATGAGGCACACCGCTCCAAACGAGCACATGCGCTCGCGCTGGTGAGGCGCGTCGCTACGAGCGCGACGGTCACACCTCGTGTTTCGCCGCGCGTTCACGGCGGCACTCGCGTTGCAGAGCGGCCGGCACCATGCGAAACCTCCTCGGCTACGGCTTCGTCGCTCTCGCGCTCTCTCTCTCGCTCGGGTGTGCCAACAGCAACGACCCGCAGCCGGCGAGGGATCCGATCGGGGGCCAGCTCAATCAGAGCCAGACGCCGTCCACGCACCCGACGCCGCAGGAGCCGGCGTTCTCGACCAGCGGGTCGCAGACCGCGAACGATCCGATCGCGGGGCAGCTCAATCAGAACCAGAGCCCGGCGACGAACCCGACGCCGCAGACCGCGGTCAACGATCCCGCCTCGCAGAAGCCGTTCTACCTCGGCGGCGAAGGCTCGGGCGGCAACAAGGTCCTCGCGAAGACGGAGACGCCGATGAGCGACGCCGAGATCCTCGGCGTGATCCTCACCGTCAACGACGGCGAGATCCAGATGGCGGAGCAGGCGGCGAAGAAGGCGAAGAGCGCCGACGTGAAGCAGTTCGCCTCGATGATGAAGACGCACCACGGCCAGGGCCTCACGAAGACGAAGACGACCGAGACGAAGACGAAGATCACGCACAAGGACAGCGACCTCTCCTCGTTCCTCAAGGGCGACGTCGACAAGACGATCAAGGACCTCAAGGACAAGGAGGGGAAGGACTTCGACAAGGGCTACATCGACGCGCAGGTCGCGGCGCACAAGGCGGTGCTCACCGCGATCGACAACCGGCTCCTCCCCGGCGCGCAGAACGGCGACGTGAAGGCGCTCGTCAACGAGACGAAGAAGACGGTGACCGATCACGTCGCGAAGGCGGAGGAGGTCCAGAAGAAGGTCGAGACGACGGCCTGGAACGAGGCCGACCGCGACGACGAGAAGGAGACGAAGGCGAAGGCGAAGACCGAGAAGGGCCTCGAGCCGCGCCCCTGAGGCGGTAGCCTTGCTCGCTCCACCCCGACCCGTTACGACATCGGGGTGGCCGTCCACTTCGCGGCGTACCGCACGCGGCGGTACTTCGAGGTGCCGTGGGGCGTCGTCGTCGTCGCGTTCGTCTTCGCGGCGTTCGTGTTGCTCGCGATCGAGCCGGTGCTCGTCGTCGTGCTCCCCGTTCCGCTGGCGCTCCTCCTGCTCGCGGTGCGCCTGCGTGGGGTGAACCGCCGCGTGAAGGTCGACGTCGGCGCCGACGGGCTCCACTACGCGTCCCCCTTCGAGAAGCGCTTCGTGAAGTGGAGCGAGATCGACGCGATCGAGCACGACGCGCGCGGGATCGTCTTCCGCGTCGGGCGGCGGCGGCCGGTCGGGTTCTCCCTCGTCCCCGGCGAGCTCGACACGCTCCACGGCGTCGAGGCGCAGGCCGACCTCCTCAAGCGCGTGCGCGTCGCCGCGACCGCGTTCCGGAGCCGCGCCGCCGCCGCGGAGACGACCAAGCGCGTCGCGCGCGGCGGACGTCCGCGCGAGGAGTGGCTCGCGAGCCTCCAGCGCGAGGAGGGCGGCTTCCGCGTCGCGTCGCTGCGCCAGGACGACCTCTGGTCGATCGCGCTCGATCCCTCCGCCGCCCCGACCGCCCGCGCCGGCGCCGCCGTCGTCCTCGCGCGCGCCGCGACGTCGGAGGAGCGCGCGCGCCTCCGCGGCGCGGCGGAGGCGTGCGCCGAGCCGCGCCTCCGCGTCGTCCTCGAACGCGCCGCCGCCGGCGCCGACGCGTCGGACGTCCTCGACGACGTCGAAGACGAGGCGATCTCGACGCAGGGAGCCGCGCTCCGCTAGCTCGTGTACAGCGGCTCGATCAGCGCGAAGTTGACGCCTGGCGAGAGGCGGTAGCGCGTCTTGCCGTGCTCGCCGGCGTCGCGGACGCGCTCGATCGCGGCGGGGTCGCCGAGGAGGTCGCGGACGCGGGAGATGAGGACGCGGACGCGGTGCTCGGCGTCGGCCGACTCGGGGCCGGGGCCGCCGGCGGCGCGGAGGATCTCCTCCGCCGAGAGGCCCTCGCGCGCGCGGCGGAGGAGCTGCACGACGAGCGGCTCGAGCGCGCGGCGGCGCTCGAGAGAGACCTCGCGGCCCTCGATGTTCAGCTTGTGCGCGATCGTGTCGACGATGAGCGTCGAGCCCACCGTCGCGGTGCTGACCTCGGACGAGCGCACGCGCTGCACGCCCGACGGCGTCGTCACGTAGATCAGCGTCTCGCCGTCCGGCAGCATGTCGAACTCGGACGAGCTGTCGGCCTCGGGCGCGCCCGGCGCGCCGCTCTGGCTCGCCGCGAGCTGCGCGAGGCTCGGGAACGACGCGCGCGACGGCGGCGGGATGCTCGGGAACGAGCCGCGCGGCGGCGGGATGCTCGTCGCGCGCGGCGGCGGCAGGCTCGGCGGCGCGAAGCCGGTCGAGAGCACGGTGAGGATCTTCTCGGCGTAGCGGACGACGCGCGAGTCGCCGCTCTTCAGCGCCATCTGCCAGAGCTGCTGGCTCGGCTGGCGGTCGGGAAACACCCAGCCGTGGCGATCGCCCGAGAGCGCCGCGCGCTCGACCGCGACGCGCGCCGTCTCCTGATCGCCGAGCGCGAGGGCGGAGCGCGCGATCGTGAGGTTGAGCGAGCCGGTGACGAACGCGTCGGGCAGGCGCTCGGCGTGGGGGAGCGCGACGTCGATCGCCTCCTTGTGCTCCGCCGCCGCTTCCAGCGTGCGCGCGCGCGTGGCGATGAGGTCTTGCTCGTCGATCGCGTCGACCTGGAAGAGCTCCGCGCGGAGCTTGTCCGTCTTCGCGAGCCACTGCTTCGCCGCCGGCGCGCGTCCCGACATCGCGAGGGCGAGCGTGCGGTGCCCCGCGAGCTGGTAGCGCAGCGTCGGCTGCTCGAGCTCGCCGAGCGCGGCGTGCGCGTCGTCGAGCGCCTGCAGCGCGCCGGCGGGTCGGTCGGACGCGATCTCGACGATCGCGAGCACGTCGTACGCGTCGGCGTGGCGCCAGCCCGCCGCGATCTCGCCCGCGACCTGGCAGGCGGAGAGCGCGTTGTTCCGCGCGTCCTCGAACTGGCCGATCGAGCCGAGCGCGATCGCGAGGTTGCCGTGCGCGCGCATCGCGGCGAGGTTGCGCGCCGGCGAGCGCTGGAGCGCGGTCGCGTAGTGACGCGCGGCGGTGCGCGGATCGGCGAGGCGCATCGAGAGGTGGCCGAGCGACATCGACACCGCGATGCGCCACGCGCCGTCCTCGAGGCGCTCCGCGACGTGCTCCGCGAGTCGGAGCGCCGCCTGCGCCTGGTGCACGCGGTTCAGCCGCAGCTCGAGCTGGGCGGTGGTGAGGTGCAGGTCGAGCTGCTCGCGCAGCCCGGTGCCGCGCGGCGCGGACGAGAGCGCGCGCGAGGCCTGCCGGAGCTCGGCCTCGGCGTGGTCGGCGCGCCCGTCGATCGTGCAGAGGATCGCGCGCTCGATCGCGACGCGCGCGATGTCGAGCGGGTTCCACGACGACGGCGAGCTCGGGAGCGACGCCGCGAGCTCGCGCGCGCGATCGATGCGCCCGGTCTCGCGGTACGCGCGGAGGAGCCGCACCGCGAGCGCGGGATCGAGCCGCGCGCGGCCGCTCAACATCTGCTCCGTCCACGTCACGAGGAACTGCGACTCGTCCGCGGCGGCGAGGCGATCGAGCAGCTGCGTGACGGCGTGCATCGACACGCCCTCGACGCCCGGCGGCTGCGAGAGCCGACCCTCCGACATCCCCGGCGGCGGGACGCTCGCCCGGTTCCCCACCGACGGCGGCATGCTCCCGCGCGACGGCGGCGGCACGCTCGCGCGCCCGGGGGGCACGCTGCCACCCGTCACGGGCGGCGGCGGCTGGCTTCGCCCCGAGATGGGCGTCTGCGTGGCCGGGGGCGGACCCGAGGGCGGCGGAATCGTGGGAAGAAAGGCGCGGCGGGCGATTCGGAAAGGATACGCGGACGCGAGCGGAAAAGGCCAGGGTTTCATGATCCCCGGAGCCGCGGCTCGTCGGAATCGGGCCGTGACGGGCCCGATCGGATTGAGTAGGGTGCGCCGCGAATGGACCGCACGAAGGGCGCGCTGCTTCGTCACATGGTGCGGGCCCGCGCCGTGTCGGTGCGCATGGTCGCCCTCCAGCGCGCCGGCAAGATCGGCTACCACGCGTCGTCGATCGGCGACGAGGCCGTCGTCGTCGGCGCGACGCTGGGGGCAGGGGACGACGACTGGATCTTCCCGAGCGTGCGCGACTGGGCGGCGGCGCTGACGCGCGGGATGCCGCTCGTCGAATACGTGCATCATGCCTTTGGCTCGAAGGACGACCCCGCGGTCGGTCACTCCGCGCCCGATCACGTCCCCGCGCGCGCGTACCGGATCGTGCCGCCGAGCGGCGTGCCCGGCGCGCACCTGCCGCAAGCGGTCGGCGCGGCGTGGGCGGCGAAGACGAAGAAGGAGCGCGTCCGCGCCGTCGTCCTCTTCGGGCCGGAGGCGGTCGACACGGGCGACTTCCACAACGCGCTCAACTTCGCCGGCGTCTTCAAGGCCCCCGTCGTCTTCGTCGCGCGCGCGCCGGTCGCGTCGCGCGCGGTCGCGTACGGCCTCGCGTCGGCGAAGGTCGACGGCGGCGACGCCGTCGCGGTGCAGGAGACCGTCGCCGCGGCGCTCGCGCGCGAGGGCGCGACGCTCATCGAGGCGGTGCCGCCGCGCTTCTCGTCTCCGGAGCTCACGGAGCTCGGCCCCGAGGACCCGATCACGCGCCTCCGCGCCTCGGTCAGCGCCGACACGGGCGGCATCGAGCAGGAGCTCGACGCCGCGATCGCCGCGGCGGAGGCGGCCGGGCCGCCCGCGAAGTCGACGCTCTTCGATCACGTCTACGCCGAGGTGCCGCGGCACCTCGAGGCGCAGCTCCGGAACTTGTCATGACACAGATGAACCTGGTCCAGGCGATCAACGACGCCCTCAAGCTCGAGATGAAGAAGGACCCGCGCGTCGTCGTCCTCGGCGAGGACGTCGGGCGCGTCGGCGGTGTCTTCCGCGTCACGCAGGGGCTGTGGGACGAGTTCGGCGACGATCGCGTCGTCGACACGCCGCTCTCCGAGGGCGGCATCCTCGGCGCCGCGATCGGCATGGCGCTCTACGGCCTCGTGCCCGTCCCCGAGATCCAGTTCGCCGACTTCATCTTCCCCGGCTACGACCAGATCGTCTCCGAGCTCGCGAAGATGCGCTGGCGCTCCGGCGGCGAATACGCGGCGAAGATGGTGATCCGCACGCCGGTCGGCGGCGGCATCCGCGGCGGCCTCTACCACTCGCAGTCGCCCGAGTCGCTCTTCATCCACGTCGCCGGCCTCAAGGTCGTGTGCGCGTCGAACCCGTACGACGCGAAGGGCCTCCTCCTCGCGTCGATCCGCGATCCCGATCCCGTCCTCTTCTTCGAGCCGAAGCGCGTCTACCGCGCCGCGCGCGGCGACGTCCCCGAGGGCGACTACACGGTGGAGCTCGGGAAGGCGAAGGTCGTCCGCGAAGGCAAGGACGTCACCGTCATCGCCTGGGGCGCGATGCTCTACGAGGCGGTCGCGGCGGCGGAGAAGGCGGCGGCGCAGGGCGTGGACGCGGAGATCCTCGATCTCCGCACGCTGTGGCCCGTCGACGTCGACGCGATCGCGGCGAGCGTGAAGAAGACGGGGCGCGTCGTCGTCGTGCACGAGGCGCCGAAGACGTGCGGCTTCGGCGCCGAGCTCGTCGCGCTCGTGAACGAGCACTGCTTCCTCTCGCTCGAGGCGCCGCCCGTCCGCGTGTGCGGGTTCGATACGCCGTTCCCGTACACGCTCGAAATGGACTATCTCCCGCTCGCGCACCGGATCTTGCCGGCGTTGATCGAGACGGCGAAGTACTGAGGAGAGAACGATGGCGCGCTGGGAATTCAAGCTGCCGGACCTGGGCGAAGGCGTCACCGAGGGCGAGATCGTCGCGTGGCACATCAAGCCGGGCGACGTGATCAAGGAAGACGCCCCGATGATCGAGGTCATGACCGACAAGGCGACGGTCACGATCACGTCGCCGAAGGCGGGCAAAATCGTCGAAATTCACGGAAACGTCGGCCAGGTGGTCGCGGTCCACTCGTCGCTCGTCGTGTTCGACCTCGACGGCAGCGCGCCCGCGGCGGAGGCGAACGGTCACACGAACGGCTCGCCGAAGCCCGAGCCCGCCGCGACCGCGGTCGGCGACATCAAGGAGACGCTCCCCGGCATGGGCGCGCCCCCTCCGAAGCCGGCGGCGCAGCCGTCCGCGTACTTCAACGAGGCGCCGCTCGCGACGCCGGCGACGCGCAAGCTCGCGCGCGACATGAACGTCGACCTGCGGCACGTCCCGCCGTCGGGGCCGCAGGGCCGCGTGCTCAAGACCGACGTCGAGGCGTTCCTCAAGGCGCCGCCGCCCGCCGCTCCGTCGCCCGTTCCCGCGACCGCGCCGGCCGCGGTCCCCGCGCAGGCTCCGCCCGCGCACGCGCCGGTGAAGATCACGCCGCCGGCCGGCGCGCACGCCGCGCTCGAGGAGCGCGTCCCGTTCGCGGGGATGCGCCGGAAGATCGCGCAGAAGATGGCGCAGTCGACCCAGACCGCCGCGCACTTCACGTTCGTGGAGGAGTGCGACGTCGGCAAGCTGAAGGCGCTCCGCGCGCGCATGAAGCCGCGCGCGGAGAAGCAGGGCGTGAAGCTCAGCTTCCTCCCCTTCATCGTGAAGGCGGTCGTCGCGGGCCTGAAGAAGCACCCGATCTTGAACAGCGCGCTCGACGAGTCGACGAACGAGCTCGTCTACCGCAAGTTCTACAACATCGGGATGGCGGCCTCGACCGACGCCGGTCTGATGGTGCCGGTGATCAAGGACGCCGATCGCAAGAGCCTCCTCGACATCGCGAAGGACGTCGAGCGCCTCGCGAGCGACGCGAAGGCAGGGAAGGCGAAGGCGGAGGACCTCTCGGGCTCGACCTTCACCATCACCTCGCTCGGCGCCGACGGCGGCCTCTTCGCGACGCCGATCCTGAACTTCCCCGAGGTCGGCATCCTCGGCGTGCACCAGATCAAGCAGAAGCCGGTCGTGCGCGACGGTCAGATCGTCGTCGGCGAGGTGATGCTCCTCTCGCTCTCGTTCGACCACCGCATCGTCGACGGCCACGTCGGCGCCGCGTTCGCGTACGACGTCATCCGCTGGCTCGAGGACCCGGAGGGGCTCTTCCTCGAGATGGCGTGATCGCGGCTACCGGATCTCGTCCGCGCCGATGTCGATCGGGCGCGTGCGCTGCTCGTTCTCGAAGTCGTGGTCGGGCGCGTCTGGGTCGTCGATGTCGTTCGGCGAGCCGGCGTTGACGAGGTTCGGGTTCGACATTCGCACGAGCGCGGTGAGCTTCGGATCCTCGTTGTAGAGGGTGCGGACGTCGATCGTCGGCACCTTCACCTCCGTGAGCTTGTCGAACGAGAGGAGGTGCTCCACGCCGTTGTCCCACGTGCGGTACGCGAAGTCGTCTCCGGGGTGCTCCGGCGGCACGTGGAAGAGGTCGTTGTACGCGAAGTCCGCGAGGTGGGCCTCCTGCTGCAGCGCGGCGTCTTCGTAGACGTGGTAGCGCCGCCTCGCGACCCCGCCGAGGAGGATGTTGTTGCGGACGTGACCGAGCGAGAGGACCAGCCGGTGCGTGTTCTTCACGACGATCGCGGCGCTCTTGCCCTCGTCACGGTTCCCGCCTCCGTCGATCACGTTGCCGTTCACGACGACCTTCGACGGCAGGTTGGCGTTGTCGGTCAGCAGCAGGGCGACGCTCAGCGGGGCGCGCACGCCGCCGATGAAGTTGTTCGTGAGGACGGCGGCCGCGCCGACGACGCGGACGCCGCCGCAGAACGACGAGAAGGCCGGGCGGCATTGGGGGGTGGGACCTTGGCTCGGGCCCGGCGGATGGATGCGGTTTCGATCGATCGTGATCGGCGCACGGACGTCCACCGCCCAGCTCCCGCCGACGCTCGCGTCGTCGGAGCTCGATGGCCCCGCGACGATCGTGTTGTCGTCGAGCACCGTCGCCGCGGTCGTGTTGTTGGCGACGACGGCGACGCTCGTGACCGCGGGGCCGCTACGGATGTCGCTCCGAGTGACGAAGGCGTTCGCGAAGCCGCCGCTGAAGCTGCCACCGATGGGCGTCTCGAACAGGAGCCCGATCGAGTGGTCTGCGGTCTGACCGGCGAGGGTGCAGTCCTCGACGTAGGGCCCCGGTCGCGCCGCGTCGTTGCTGCCCGTGACGAGGAGGCCGATCGAGCGCCGGTTCACGCCGACGGCCGTCAGCGAGAGATCGCCGCCGTAGAGCTCGTTCTCGACGAGCCGCGGCGAGCCCGCCACCGTCATCCCGACCGATCCGAGCTGGTCCGCCGCGACGTTTCCGCTCACGCCGACGACGCGGAACCCCGTGAACCGGGTCGCCCGCGTCACCTCCTTCGGCACGACGACGCCCGCGTTGGTCTGGTTGGCGATGTGGGACTTGTTGGCGAAGTCCTGCGTCTCCCATTTGCACGGCGGGTTCGCCGCGTCGCACGTCCACGCGCCGCTCATGCTGACGCCGTCGATGAGCGTCACGGCGTCGTCGTACTTGCCGCTCGCGACGTAGATCGTGGTGACCTTCCGTCCGCCGTTCGTCACCGCGTCGAACGCGCGCTTCAGCGTCTTGAACGGAGCCTCGGGCGTGCCCGCGCCGTCGTCGTCGCCCCCGCTCTCCCAGACGAAGAGCGCGTCGCAGTGGCGGCAGCCGGCGTCGTCGTCCGACGCGTCGATGCGCGGATCGCCCGCGTCGTCGTCATCGTCGTCGCCCGGATTGGAGGCGTCCCTGTTCGTCGGGTCGACGCCGCCGTCCGCGAGCCCGGGCGGTGTCGTCGCGCCGTCGCCGATCCCGCCCTCCGCCGTGAGCCCGTCCTCCGCGAGCGGCAGCTGCTCCATCGGCAGGTACCCGCACGCCGCGACGACGGCGGCGCCGACGCCGGCGAGCCCGAGCCGCTTCGCGCGGCGGCTCACTTGGCCTCGTGCGCGCCGATGTCCATCCGCTCTCCCTTGACGCGTCCGGTGCCGTCGATGTCCTTTGGCGGCGCCTCCGCGTCGGCGCGGCCCTTGTTCACGAGCGGCGAGAGATCCGGGTCGATGTGGACCTTGGGGACGGCAGCATCGGTGAAGAAGGGATCGACGATGGTGATGTTCTCGTCTTGCGGCGTCACGATGCCCTTGAGCTCCGTGAAGGCGAGGTCGACGACCGCGCCGTCCTTGATGTAGCGGTACGCGTGGTCGGCGTGTCCGCTCACGTTGGTGTGGTAAAAAGCGTTGTTGTAGAGCGCCTCGAGGTGCGCGCTCTGGCCGTTGCTGTTCCGGTCCTCGTAGACGTTGTACCGCGTCGTACCGGAGCCGCTCCCGAGGAGGTTGTTCCGAACGCGCCCGACCGTCAGGGCCGAACGCACGACGACGGCGGCGCTGATCGTGTCGCTTCCGACGATGCCGCCGCCGATGCCGCCGCCGTCGAGCGTGTTGCCGTTGACGATCACCAACCCGCCGGTCGTGCCCTCGAGGAGGACGGCGGCGCTCTGCGGCGCGTAGGCGCCGCCGATCCAGTTGCTGTGCAGCACGAGCGCGCCCGTGCTCTTGACGCCGCCGCAGAAGTCGCGGGACGAGCAGAACATGGTGCCGTCCTGGTCACCGCGCGGGTTGATGCGGCTCATCTGGAGCTTGATCCCGCCGTCCGCGAAGACGGCCCAGCTCGTGCCCGGATCGACCACGGTCGTCGCCGTCGACGGGCCGGCCTGGATGATCGCCTTCTCGATGAGCGTCGAGTCGACCGTGGTCTTGATCGCGCGGACGCCGATGCTGGTCGCCGCCTTGTTGGAGGAGACGCTGCCGCCCGTCATCATGAGCTTCGGCGTGGCGGCGCTGAAGGTCTTGCTCGCGAGCGCGATGCCGATCGACTCCTCCTGCGCCGCGCCCGTCCGGATCGTGCAGTCCTCGAGGTACGGGCCGTCGCCCTGCCTGACGCCGTCGATCGAGAGCGCCGTCAGCCGCGCCGCGGTGTTGCTGGAGACCGCGTCGTGGCCGAGCTCGATCTCGACGTCCCGGAGGACGGGCGAGCCCCCTTCGATCGACACCGCGACGGCGGACGTCGAGGCCCCCGTCCCCACCGTGCCGACGACGTGGACGCTCTGGATCGTCGTACCTCGCGTGATCTTCTCGGAGATGACGAGGCCGTCGGGGCTCGTCGCCCGGATGAAGGTCTTGCCGCTCGGCGCGTACTTCCAGTCGCACGGGAGGTTCGTGCACGTGTAGCCGCCGATGAGGTGGATCCCGTCCTTCAGCTCCGTCTCCGCCGCGTCGTAGCTGCCGTCGAGGATGTGGACCCTCTTGCGGCCGCTCGACGCTGCGAGCGCGACGCCGCGCGCGATCGTCTTCGCCGGACGACGCGCGGAGCCGTCGCCGTCTTCGTCGGCATTCGAGTCGACGTAGACCACGTCGCACGGAAGCAACGCGCTGCAGCCGTCCCCGCCGTCGATCGGGCGCACGACGTCCGGCTCCGCGTCGCGCGGATCGACGTCCCCGCCGTCGCCGGACGAGCCGCCGCTGCTGCTCGTCGTCGAACCGTCGGGTCCGCCATTTCCGCTGCTTCCGCCATCTCTGCCGACAACGCCGGAGGACGTCGTCCCGCTCGAGCCGCCGTCGGCGGTGAGCCCCTCCTCCGCGAGCGGGAGCTCGTCCATCCCCAGGTGTCCGCAGGCGGCCACCTGCGCGAGACACGCACCACCAAGCACGATTCCGAAGCTGAAGGTTTTAAGCCCGCCCATGGTTTCAGTATACGCTCGCGCTCGGGGTATGCGCGCACGGTCGCGGGTTCTTGTCTTGACGCTCCTCTCGTGGTTCTTGCCCGCCGGCGCGCGGGCGGACGAGGTGGCGTCGTTCGTCGGCGCGGGCCCCGCCGGGCTCCCCGCGCTCGCCCGCGTCAACGTCGCCGCGCCGCGGAGACCGCTACAAATCACGGCCGCCGCGAGCGGGGGCTACGGCTACACCGAGGCCCAACCGGGCGAGAGCGGCGCACATCATCGCGGCTTCGGCACACTCGGCGTCGGGGTACAACCGCTCCGGTTCCTCTCCGGATCGATCTCCCTCGAGGGACGCTACGACAAACACCCCGACGACGCGCTCGGCGCGAGCTCCACCGGCGTCGGCGATCCGCGCATCGCCGCCCGCTTCGCGGAGGCGGTGTCGTCCTCCGTCGCGCTCGGCGGGCAGCTCGGCCTGCGCGTCCCCGGCGCGGAGGCGCCGTCGGTCCGCTTCGACGCGAGCAGCGTCGACGCGCACGCGCTCGCGACGATCGCGCCGCCGGGCGCCGATCTCGCGATCGCCTTCGACGTCGGCTACCGCTTCGATCGCAGCGCCGAGGTCGTCGCGAACCCCGCCCGCGTCCGCCGCGGCGATCGCATCGCGCTCCACGCGAGCGACTTCGACGCGATCCTCCTCGGCGCCGGCGCGAGCAAGCGCGTCGGCCGCCTCGAGCTCCTCGGCGAGCTCACGTGGGAGCCGCTCCTCGGATCGAACGCGCCGTCGCCGCTCGCGTCGCCGTTCCGCTTCGGCGCCGGCACGCGCGTGCAGATCAGCGATCCGGGGGTGACGCCGGAGGGGATCCAGGCGGAGCTCCGCGCCGAGATCGGCCTCGGACGGAGGCCCGGCACGCTGCCGGCCGATCCGCTCGCGCCGCTCGAGCCGCGCGTCGCCTTCGTCCTCGGCTTCCGCTTCACGCGCGCGCCCGCGCGCCCGACCGCGGAGCCCGCCCCGCCGCCGCCGCCGCCGGTCGCGCCGCCGCCGTCCACGCCGCCGCCCGTCGCGCCGGTCGCGACCGGCACCGTCCGCGGGAAGATCACCGGCGATCGCGGCGAGCCGATCGCGAACGCGCAGGTCGGCGTCGGTGACAAGAGCGTGACGACGGGGCCCGACGGCTCCTTCACGATCGAGCTCCCTGCCGGCAAGGCTTCGCTCACGGTGAAGGCGACAGGCTATGAAGACTCTGTGATGGACGTCGAGGTCGTCGCCGGCGCCGCCGCCACCGCGAGCGTCACCGCGAAGCACACGATCAAGCCCGGGCAGCTCCGCGGCCTCGTGCGCGCCTTCAGCGGCAAGCCGCTCGCCGCGACGATCCGCGTCGAGCCGATCGGCGTCGAGACGAAGACCGACGCCGACGGCGTGTTCCAGGTCGACGTGCCGCCCGGATCGTACGAGGTCGTCGTCCAGGCGGAGGGCTTCGCCGGCCAGCGCCGCCGCATGCAGGTCGAGGAGAACGGCGTCACGATCCTGAACGCGGACCTGCGGCCAGGGAAATGAGCCGCCACCTCGCCCTGCTGCTCTTCGTCCTCGCGCTGCTCCTCGCGGGCTGCAAGGACAAGAGCGTCGCCGAGGTCGCGAAGCACGAGGGAGACCTCAAGCGCGACACCGCGAGCGCGGTCGGCGCGTGGGAGCCCGCCGCCGACGGCGCGAAGCTGAACCTCGGCGACGGGCTCAAGACCGGACCGAACGCGGAGGCCGTCATCCGGCTCACGCGCGGCGGCAAGCTGAAGATGCCGCCCGAGACGACGATCCGCTTCCTCGCGACCGCGCCCGGCGCCACGTCGCCGCGGCTCACGATCGAGGCGGGCGAGGCGAGCGTCGAGGCCGACAACGGCGAGGTGCTGCTCGAGACCTCGATCGGCACCGCGCGCATCGAGTCCGGCGGCGCGATCAAGCTCACCCCCACCGAGGGCGGCACGCGCATCGAGCTGAGCCTCGGCGCGGCGCGGATCGAGACCGCGGACGGCGGGCTCGCCCTCACCGCGGGCAAGGCCTTCGAGGTCAGCCTCGGCGGCGCGGTCATCGAGCGCGATCCGAAGGCGCCGGAGGACGCGGGCACGACCGCGGCCGAGGTCGACGCGGGACCGGCCGTCGATCCGGGCGCGGCGTTCGTCGACGTCCACGATCGCGGCGTCCGCCGGCAAGCGAAGGGCTCCACCACCTGGCAAGCGCTCGCCGACGGCGCGGCGGCGGTGAACGCCGGCGACACGATCGACGTGCCCGCCGGCGCCGCGATCGAGATCCGGCGCGGCGGCCAGCAGGCGCGCGTCGTCGGCGCGGGCCGCGTCGTCGTCGGCGAGGCGGGCGGCGCGCTCGCGCGCGCGACGGCGGGCAAGGTCGAGATCGCGGGCGCGGGCGAGGACACGCGGATGGACGTGCCGGGCGGCGCGTTGACCGCGAAGGCAGGCAAGAGCCGCGTCGACGCCGAGATCGCGGCGGCCGGCACGAAGGTCGCGGTCAAGCAGGGCGACGCGGAGGTGAAGGGCGCGGGCGCGGCGGAGGCGCTCAAGGTCGGCGACACCGCGACGCTCAGCAGCAAGGGCGTCGTCGTCGTCGGGCGCGGCCCCGCGATCGTGGACTTCACCGTGCGCGCCGGCGACTCGATCGTGATTCGCGATCCGAAGCCGCCGACCGCGGTCGGCATGGAGCTGACCGCGCTGTGCCCCGGCGGCGGGGTCGTGACCCGCGGCGAGAGCACGAGCGTCCGCGGCGAGAGGAAGGCGAACGTCTCGTTCCCCGCCGGCTACAACGCGTATTCGGTCCGCTGCATCGGCCCCGACGGCGTGGAGGACAAGCCCGCCGCGACGGGCACGATCGCCGTGATCGCGGACGCGGCGAAGGCCGAGCTCCCGCGCCTGCCGCCGTCGAGCGTCGTCGACACCGACGGCCGCCGGTACACGATCCTCTACCAGAACCTCCTCCCGTCGTTCGTCGTCCGCTGGCCCGACGCGCCGGCGGGCGGGAGCTACGTCCTCTACGTCGACAAGAACAAGCGGCCCGCCGGCCCCGCGCGCGTCACCCTCGCGGCGGGCGCGATCGGGGAGGGGACGCACACGCTCAAGTTCGAGACGGCCGACGGCGGCAAGGGCTCGCCGGAGACCACCGTCGTCGTGAAGTTCGACAACGCCGCGCCGGCGGCGAGCCTGCGCGAGCCCGCGGACGGGAGCTTCGCGCCGGGCGCGTCGGTGAACGTGGCGGGCGTCGTCGTCGAGGGCTGGAGCGTGAGCATCGCCGGGCAACCGGTCGCGCTCGACGAGCACCAGCGGTTCTCCACGACGGCGACCCCGGTTCCGGGCGAAAATGCGATCGTGCTTCGTCTGAGCCACAAGCAGCACGGCGTCGTCTACTACGTCCGCCACGCCGCGCCCGCCGGAGCCAAGCCGTGAGCGAGGTCGAGGACGAGGTCGTCGCGCCGGACCCGATGGTCGGCGCGACCGTGCTCGGACGTTACCGCATCGTCGCGCGCCTCGCCGCGGGCGGCATGGGCGTCGTCTACCTCGCGCGGGCGGAGGGCGCGGCCGGGTTCGCGAAGCCCGTCGTCGTGAAGCGCATCCTCCCCGAGCACAACACGAACGCGAACATCGCGCGGCTCTTCGTGCGCGAGGCGAAGATCCTCGCCAACCTCCAGCACCCGAACATCGTCGGCGTGATCGACTTCGGCGAGGAGGACGGCGCGTACATCATGGTGCTGGACTACGTCCGCGCCTTCCACCTCGGGCTCTGGCTCCTGTACCGCCGCGCGCAAGGGTGGCAGCTCCCGATCGCGGGCGCGATCTACATCATGACGAAGGTGCTCGACGCGCTCGAGTACGCGCACACGCTGAAGCTCCCCGACGGCACCCAGCTCGACATCATCCACGCCGACGTCTCGCCGTCGAACATCCTCGTCGACACCGACGGTCACGTGAAGCTGCTCGACTTCGGCATCGCGCGCATGCGCGGCGAGGTCACGAAGACGACCGACAAGGCGACGATCCGCGGCAAGCTCGCGTACCTCCCGCTCGAGGCGCTCGACGGCTCGCCGCCGAGCGTGCAGACCGACGTCTACGCGGCGGGGATCACGCTCTACGAGCTGCTCGCCGGCGCGCATCCGTTCGCGGTCGAGGACGACACGGTGACGATCGCGCGCGTCATCTCGCACACGCCGCCGCCGATCAGCGCGGCGCGCCCGGAGGTGCCGCCCGAGCTCGACGCGATCCTCGAGCGCGGCATGTCGAAGCTCCGCGAGACGCGCTACGCGAGCGCGAAGGAGTTCGCGCGCGAGCTGCGCCGCGTCCAGCCGATCCCCGAGGACGAGGTCGCGGCGAGCCTCGCCCTGCTCGTGAGGCAGGACTTCGCGTCGATGCCCGACATGCCCGACCTCGGCGCGATCTCCCTCGCCGAGCTCGAGGCGGCCTGGCGCAACCCGCCGCCGCCCTCGAACGTCGTCGCGACGGGCCGGAACCGCGCGATCGAGTTCGCGCCGACGCAGCCGCCCGACCCCGAGCCGCCGCCGCCGGCGAAGAGGAGCGCCGCGCTGCCGATCGCGATCGCGATCGCGGTCGTCGCCGCGATCGGCGTCGCGGCGGCGGTCCTCGTCCTCGCGCTGCGGCGCGCGCCCGACGACGACGCTCCGCCCACGATCATCTCGGTCCGCGACGACAGCAAGGGCGCCATGACCGCGTCGTCGGGCGCGCTCCCCGTCGTCGTGACGGCAGAGCCGAGCGCGCCGGCGGCGTCCTCGGTCGCGCCGGCGGCGCCGTCCGCGTCGGCGCCGCGCGCGAAGCCGGCCGATCCCTTCACCGCCGCGGTCGCGAAGCAGCTCCCCGCGATGGACGCGTGCGTCCGCGAGCACGCCGGCGCCGACGGCGCGCCCGAGATCCAGATCCGCTTCACGGTCGAGCCCTCCGGCGCGGTGCAGAAGGTCGAGCTCACGCCCGCCGACCTCACCGCGGCGCCGCTCGGGCAGTGCATCATCGGCGCGGCGCGGCAAACCAAATTCCCACCTCAGCCGCAAGAGACGAAATTGACGATTCCGCTGAAGGCCCGCCGCATCCCGTGAGGCGGGCCTTTCTCTTCGCCGCCGGTCTCGTCGCCGCCGTCGCCTGCACCGCCGCGCCGGCGCGCCCGGGCGCGCTCGAGCCGCGCTACGTCGCGGTCCACAACACGCTCGCGGCGATGGGGCTCGCGCAGGTGGGGCCGATCCAGCGCGGCGCGCTCGCGGAGGGGCGTGAGGCGCGCTTCACGATCGATCTGCCGCGCGACTGCGCGACGCTCGTCGCGATCGGCGGCGCGGACGTGCGCGACCTCGACCTCACCGTCCTCGACGCCGAGGACAAGCAGCTCGGGAAGGACACGACCGCGGACGCCGAGGCGGCGGTGAAGGTCTGCCCCTCGCTCGGCGGTCGCTTCACCGCGGTCGTGAAGATGACGCGCGGGAGCGGCGACTTCATCGTCGCGAGCTGGACCGGGGCGCCGGGGCTCGCCGCGCCCGCCGGCGCCGCGGCCGCGACCGCGTTCGGCGCGGGCACCTGCGAGGCGCCGCTCCCGCTCCCGCTCGGCGCGTCCACCGGCAGCACGCGGAAGGGCGAGGCGGACCACTCCGGCAAGTGCGTGAACGCGGACGCGAAGGAGGTCGTCTACCGCCTCGACCTCGAGAAGCGGCAGCGCCTCGTCGTCGAGGTCGATCCCACGTTCGACTCCGTCGTCTACCTCCGGCGCGACGACTGCGAGGAGAAGGAGGCCGAGGTCGCCTGCAACGACGACGTCGTCGCCGGCACCTCGAAGCGCCCGATGCAGGACCGCGGCTCCCGCATCGAGGAGGTGCTCGAGCCCGGTCCCTACTTCCTCTTCGTCGACGCGGCGGGCAGCAACGGCGGCACCTACCGCATGGACGTCGAGCTCACCGACGTGCCGACGCTCGCGGAGACGTGCCGGCAGGCGAAGCCGCTCGGGTCCCACGCCGCCGGCGCGCTCAACGACGCCTTCGATCAGCTCCACGGCTCGTGCGACTTCGGGCACGGCCCCGAGATCCCGTACCGCCTCGACCTCCCCGCCCGCGCGCGGACGCGCGTCGTCATGCACGCGGTCGGCGATTTCGCGCCGGTGCTCCACATGCGGAGCTCGTGCGCGGACGACAAGACCGAAGTGGCCTGCACCGATCGCGGCATGCGCGCGGCCGACACCGCGCTCGTCGCGACGCTCGATCCCGGCGCGTACACCGTGTTCGCCGACTCGGTGGAGAAGGGCTCGCGCGGCCGCTTCACGCTCGACGTCGACCTCACCCTCGAGGGCGGAAAGGGCGTCCGCGGCGACGCGTGCGGCGACGCGATCGCGATCACGCCGGAGGACAAGAGCGTCGACGGCGACACGTTCGAGGCGAAGGACGACTTCGCCCCGACGTGCGCGGGGAAGGGCGGGGCGGACATGATGTACCGCTTCGAGCTCCCGGCGCGCTCGCGCGTGACGGCGCGCTTCGACGCGGAGGAGGGGAACCACGTCTTCTTCCTCGCGAAGAGCTGCGCCGACCGCGCGACGGACATCGCCTGCGCCGCCTCGATCGACGAGATGCTGAACCCGGGCGTCTATTACCTCGGCGTCGACGGCCTCGCCCAGGGCCCGTTCGGGCGCTTCTCGTTCAAGCTCCGCGCGAAGGACGTGAGCCTGCAGGAGGCGGCGTGCAAGGCGGTGCCGTCGATCGCGCTCGGTCAGACGATCCGGGGGACGACCGCGGGCGCGCCGGATCGCTTCACCGCGTCGTGCGCGGGCCGCCCCGAGGCCCAGGCGAGCGGCGATCGCGTCTTCAAGCTCACGTTGCCGTCGCCGCAGCGCGTGCAGCTCCTCCTCTCCACCCCGAGCCACGACGGCGTCCTCGCGATCCGCAAGTCGTGCCTCGACCCGCCCGGGATGAAGAACGTCCGCGAGGCCGAGGCCGCGTGCAACAACGACGGCCCCGACACGCGCCACTCCAAGATCGACACGACGCTGCCGGCGGGCACCTACTTCGTCGTCGTCGACGGCCACCAGGGCCGGAACGAAGGGACCTTCACCCTCGAGGCCCGCGCGATGCCGCCGAAATGAGAACGACGTCACCATGTGCGTCGGCGAGCGGGGTGCAGGGGCGCAGCCCCTGCGTTGAGGAGCTCAGCCGCGTTTCTTCGCGTATTGGTACGCCGTGTATGCGGCGAGCAGGTGGCAGATCCAGCCGAGCGTGCCGCCCGAGCCGATCCAGAAGCCGGGCGTGATGATGAGCCAGAAGATGCCGCGCAAGAACGCGCCGTTGTAAATCTGCCCGACGCCCGGGACGATGAGGGAGAGAAGGGCCGCGATGCCAGGGTCACGTCGGGTTTTGCTCACGGAGGGGGAACATGGGCCCGCCGCGCCGCCGGCGCAAGTCGCGATGCTGCGGCGCGACCTGATCGCCTGGTACGACGCGTGCCGGCGCGACCTGCCATGGCGCCGCACCCGCGATCCGTGGGCGGTCTGGGTCAGCGAGATCATGCTCCAGCAGACGCGGGTCGAGACGGTGATCCCGTACTTCGAGCGGTTCCTCGCGCGGTTCCCGACCCCGCTCGCGCTCGCGGAGGCGCCCGAGGACCAGGTCCTCGCGGCGTGGAGCGGGCTCGGCTACTACCGCCGCGCGCGGCTGCTCCACGCCGGCGCGAGGGCGGTCGCGGCCGCGCCGATCCCGGATCAGCGCGACGGGCTCCTCGCGCTCCCCGGCATCGGGCGCTACACCGCGGGCGCGATCGCGAGCATCGCGTTCGGACGCGCGGTCGGGCTCGTCGACGGCAACGTCGCGCGTGTCCTCGCGCGGCTCTTCGCGATCGAGGACGACATGAAGCGCGGCGGCATGAAGAAGGCCGAGGCGCTCGCGGACGAGCTCGTTCCGCGCGATCGCCCCGGCGACTGGAACCAGGCGCTGATGGAGCTCGGCGCGACGGTCTGCACCCCGCGGAGCCCGGCCTGCGATCGCTGCCCCGTCGCGCGCGACTGCCGCGCGCGCGCGGAGGGCAAGGTCGATCGGCTGCCCGTGCTCGGCGAGAAGACCAAGCCGAAGCCGCAGAAGCTCGCCGCGCTCGTCGCGCGGAGCGGCGGCAAGGTCCTCCTCGCGCGCCGGCGCTCGGACGGCCTCTTCGGCGGGCTGTGGGAGCCGCCGATGGTCGCGACCGCGGCCGCGCTGAAGGCGGCGTTCGCGGTCCGCGACGCGAAGAAGGTCGGCACCGTCGTCCACGTGCTCTCGCATCGGCGCCTCACGATCGACGTCCTCACCGCGAGCGCCCACGAAGCTCCCGCCGCGCTGCCGGATCCCTACGAAGCGGCTGGTTTCTTCGACGAGCTGTCCCTCGGCGAGCTCGGGATCTCGACGCTCGCGCGCAAGGTGCTCGCCGCGGGAACGTGTTAGAACGGAGACGCGATGGGCGTGGACCTCGACGACGACGAGCCTTCGTCCGAGCGCGAATCGACGGTGCTGCGCGCCGCGCTCGCGCCGGCGGTCGCGGGCCTCTCCGCGCCGTCGCTCGACACGACGCCGACCGCGTGCGTGCTCGTCGCCGACGACGACGCGCCGACGCGCGAGCTCATCGCGTCGACGCTGCGCGCGAGCGGCTACGAGGTCGAGACCGTCGCCGACGGGCAGGCCGCGGTCGAGCGCGTCGCGCGCGGCGGCATCGACGTCGTCCTCCTCGACGCGGTGATGCCGCGCATGAGCGGCTTCGACGCCTGCCGCACGATCCGCGGCCTCGGCGGCCACGCCGCGGGGAAGTCTTCGTTCGTCCCCGTCGCGCTCGTCTTCGCGAAGACCGATCCGAAGAGCCGGATCGAGGCGGTGAAGATCGGCGCCGACGGCTACGTCTGCAAGCCCTTCGAGCAGACGGAGCTCCTCGTCTGCGTCTCGTCCGCGCTCAAGATCAAGCGCGCGCACGATCGCCTCGCCTCGATGCGGGAGCGGCTCGATCGCCTGCGCCGCTTCGATCCGCTCACGGAGGCGTATTCGTTCCTCCACCTCAACGAGCGGCTCGACGCGGAGTTCACGCGCGCGGAGCGCCACTCGGAGCCGCTCGCGTGCGCGGTCCTCGACGTCGACCGCCTCAAGATCCACAACGAGCGCGGCGGTCGCTCCCTCGGCGACGCGGTCCTGTGCGGGGTCGCGGAGGTGATCAAGGGATCGGTCCGCGACTCGGACGCGGTCGCGCGCTACGGCGGCGACGAGTTCTTCGTCCTGCTCCCGTCGACCCATTTCGCCGGCTCGCTCGTGGTCGCCTCCCGCATCTGGCGCGACGTCGCCGCCCGCGTCTTCACCTCGTCGTCGCCCGACGGGCCGCGCGAGGCGCGGGTCACCGCCTCCCTCGGGGTCGCCCTCTTCCCGAGCCGGGACGTGCGGACGAAGGAGGCGCTCCTCGGCGCGCTCGAGGCCGCCCTCCTCGAGGCGAAGCGCCGGGGCGGCAACCGCCTCTGCGTCTTCCAGCAGGAAGGCTTCATCTACACACCTAGCGGCGACGAGCGCGGCTAGTTTTGCTAACGTGCCGCCGCTCCGATGCGGCGGTTCGCGTGCTCCTCGATCCTTGCGCTCGGCGTGGTCTTCGCCGCGCGCGACGCGAGCGCGGGCCCCTTCGACCTCGAGGACGAAGAGGACGAGCCGAAGAAGGCCTCGTCGGACGCGGCGACGCCGCCGCTCGTCGATCCCTCGCAGATGCCGACGCCGCCGGTCCAGACGATCCGGACCCACGCCTACACCCTCGCGGAGTGCCTCCTCCTCGCGGAGCGCAACGCCCCGCAGATCTGGGCGGCGAAGGGCCGCCTCGGGCGCGCGCAGGGGCAGTACCACGAGGCGATCTGGCAGCCGTGGTCGTTCTGGCACCTGAACTCGACGTTCGGCTACCTCCCGCCGATCGGCGGAACGCCGTTCTACAACGCGTCCCCGTACACGCTGCTCTACCAGGGCTTCGGCTCCGGCTGGCAGCCGGCGTTCGGCGTCAGCATCGGCGGCACGCTCCCGCTCTACACGTTCGGGAAGATCGACTCGATCAAGCGCGCGGCGGAGGGCAACGTCCGCGTGCAGGAGTGGGACATCGAGAAGCAGCGGCAGCAGATCCGGGCCGACACGCGGCGCGCGTTCTACGGCCTGATGCTCGCGCGCGACGCGCAGTACATCGCGAACGACGTCCTCGGGAAGCTCAACAAGGCGATCGGGGACATCACGCGCAAGCTCGAGCGTGGCGACCAGTCGGTCGAAGAGGCGGACCGCCTCCGGCTCGAGTACAACCGGGACGAGATCCTCGCGCGCATGGCGGAGGCGAGGAAGGGGGAGGCCTACGCGACGGCCGGCCTCCGCTTCCTCACCGGCGTCCAGAGCGCGTTCGACATCCCCGACGAGCCGCTGAAGCGGCCGAACGTGGTGATCGGCCCCGTCGTTCGGTACCTCACCGCCGCGCGCCTCTTCCGCGCCGACGTGAACATGGCGCGCGCGGGCGTGGCGGCGCGCAAGGCCTTCGTCGATTTCCGGCGCGCGGAGCTCTTCCCGAACATCGGCGTCGGCTTCAACGCGGCCTACTCGGTCGCGCCGAGCGCGGACCCGCAGCGCGCGGCCTGGATCGGCGATCCGTTCAACCGCTTCGGCGCGTCGTTCGGCTTCGGCGTGCAGTGGGGCCTCGATTTCCTGCCGAAGCAGGCGCGGATCGAGATCGCGGAGGCGGAGCTCGAGGAGACGCGCGCGCTGGAGCGCCTCGCCCTCGGCGGCGTCGCGGTCGAGGTCGAGAACGCCTACGCCGCCGTCGTCGAGGCGAACACGCGCGAGATGAACTGGGACCGCGCGGAGCACCGCTCGAAGCGGTGGATCGCGATGACGCAGGACGCGATCGACCTCGGGACGAAGGACGAGCGCTTCCTGATCGAGCCGCTCCGCGCCTTTATCTTCGCGCGCATCAGCCACGCGACCGCGCTGATGGACCTGAACGTGAACCTCTCCGAGCTCGCCCGCGTCACCGGCTGGGACGCGGCCGCGGGGCAGTAGCCCGCAACGCCGTCGCGCTCACCAGGGGCAGAGCGCGAGGGCGAGCACGGCGGCGACGCGCGCCTTGACCAGGTTGAAGTCCTGGACCGCGAGCTGGATCTCGGCCTGGCGCAGCGCCTGCGCGGCGGCGACGAGCTCGAGGCTGGTGCCGCGGCCCTCGAGGTAGGACGTGCGCGTGAGGCGGTCGGTCTCGGCGGCGAGATCGCGGGCGGCGGCGGCGACCTTGCGGCTCTCCTCCGCGACGCTCACCGCGCGGCGCGCCTGCGTGACCTCGATCGTCGCCTTGCGGCGCGCGGCCTCGAGGTTCTGGAGCGCGATCGTCTCCTGCGCGGCGGCGTCGCGCACGTTGCCGTAGCGCACGCCGCCGTCCCAGATCGGGATCGTGAGGACGCCCTGCACGTTCCACGTCGTCGCGGGGGCGAGGGTGTTCTGCACGGTGGAGGTCGCGAGGGAGGAGCGGAGGTCGATCGACGGCGCGAACTGCAGCTTCGCCTCGGTCGTGCCGCGCTGCGCGATCTCGACGCGCTTGTGGAGCGCGGCGACGTCGGGGCGCTGGTCCACCGTCTCGGCGACCTTGCACGAGGAGCGCGCGCTCTGCTCGAGGCCGTTCAGGTCGACGTTCGGCGGCACGCCGGCCTGCTCCGAGAACCCGAGCGCGAGCCCGAGCGCCTCGCGCGCCTGGCGGAGGTTCTCGTCGCCGGTGACGAGCGTCGCGCGCGCGGTCTCCACGTCCTGCCGCGCGCGGACGACGTCGAGGCCGGTGCCGCTCCCGAGGTTCGTCTTCCGCGTCGTCAGCTCCATGCGCTGGAGCGCGTTCTGGAGGCCGACGCGGTTCAGCTCGGCGACGCGCTCGTTCGTCACGACGCCGACGATCGCGTTCGCCACGTTGAGGGCGATCACGCGCTTCGTGTCCTCGTAGCTCATCTGCGCCGCCTCTTCGTTTCGATGCGCGGTGCCGATCATGTACCAGGAGCGCAGGTTGAAGAGCGGCTGCGTGAGGGAGCCGCCGGCGGTGCCGAGGTTCTGGAGCGGGGTCGTGCCCTGGAGCGGGGGAGGGAGGTCCTTCGTGATCAGGTTGTGCGTGAACGAGCCCTGCGCGTTGATCGTGGTGAGCGCGTTGCCGAGCGCGATCCGCGACGCGGCCTCCGCGCGCGCGATGGTGGCGACCTGGATGCGGAGATCGGTCGAGAGCGACTTCACCCGCTGGAGCGCCTCTTCCCACGTCGCGACCTCGATCCGCGCGCGCGGCACCGGCGCGAGCATCGGATCGTCGACGTCGG
>JAHBWE010000038.1 GCA_019637155.1 Labilithrix sp.
ACGGCCTTCTTGCCGTCCTTCTTGCCGTCCTTCTTGCCGGCCCTTCTCCAAGATCTGCTCGTAGACTGCCCTTGCATTCATCACGATCGCCCTCTCGTTGGGGTCGGAAGTCGTCGCCGTCAGCGAGTGTAGCACCCCGATGGCGCCCGCCGCCGCGGCGCGCTCCCAAGCCGAGCTAGGGAGCGTGCTGAGCTCTTGGAGCGCATCAGCGAGCACTTTGCCGGCCCCCATCAAGCGGAAGACGAGGGTGTCTCGCACGCGTGGGAGCTCGGCGACGGCCACGAGGTGCAAGGGGAGCGCGGGTACGGTCGTTCGATAGAACCCTGGTGGCCAGCCCTGGAGGGGCTCGGCGTGCAACGCCTTCAACTCGAGTGAGCGCCTACGGCTCCGCGAAGACGTCGTCGAGAGCGGCGGCGGTGATGATGCGATCCGTCCAGCGGGTCAGCTCGTCGACACCGGCGTCGCGGATGCGTGCTTCCACGGCCGTGTCGAGGCCGCCGAAGCGCGCGCGGAGCTGCCGCGCGAGGACGTCTCGCATCGCCTGCTCGCCGCCCTCTCCGCGGAGCCGGCGCTCCCATCGTTCCACGAAATCCTGCGTCGTCATGTCGAACTCCTCGTCTACGTGCGGCTCTCCCCAAACTTCTAGCACGGCGCGAACGATCATCGAACGCTCGGGGGCGTCGAGCGGGAGCGCGGTGGCCTCGCTCAACGCCGCGCGAAGCACGGCGCCAGCGCCGACGGCGCGGAAGAAGAGCGTCCCGCGATCGACGGGCAGCTCGTTCACGACGATGATGCGCGTGCGGAAGTCTTCCTCGAGCGTGTACGTCCCCGAGGGCCAATCGGGGAGGACCGTGAACCCGAGCTTCGCGAGCGCGGTCGTGGGTCGACCGGCGGACAAGATCCACAGCCGCGAGGACTCGAACCGCTTTCGTCGTTCGATCAGCTTCCCCATGCAGAGCAGCACGTCGAGACTGCTCGGCGGGTCGTGAAAGAACTCGAGCAACGCGTGCTCTTCCTGGAATATCCGACCGACCAGGCCAAAGCTACGAAGCGACTCGAGCCTCGTCACATCCGGTTCGAACGTCAGGTCGATCCGCTGGCTGTCGGGCGAGACATCCGTCTCCGTATGCACGGTCCCGGCGCGCTCGAGCAACGCCGCCCATATCTTCTTCGCGAGGTTGCCGAATGGTGTTCGCGGTGGCACGTGGCTCCGGTCGTGCGCATCTCGGAGGTGTTGCGTGAATAGTGCGCGAGGCTACGCTCGCGCGCGATGGAGTGGCTCGATCCGAAGCTCGACGTCGTCTTCAAGCTGCTGTTCACGCGCTATGAGATGCTGCTCCGGAACATGCTCGAGGCGGTGCTGAACCGAGAGATCGCCGATCTCGAGGTCCTCAATCCGCAGATCCACGGCGAGCGGAGCGGAGACAAGGCCATCCAGCTCGACGTGCGCGTTCGGCTCATCGATGGCACGCGCGTCGACGTCGAGATGCAGCTCCGCGCCGAGGACGCGCTCGTCGAGCGCCTCGTCTACTACGCTGCGCGGGAATACTCTGGCCAGCTCGAGCGCGGAGGCCAATACAACGACCTCACTCCCACCGTCCTCATCGTCTGGATGGTCGCACCGCTCTTCCCTGACCTCGAGCAGTACCACTCCATCTTCGAGCTTCGTGAGCGCCGGACCAACAAGCTCTTCTCGGAGCAGCTCGCGCTCCACGTCCTTCAGCTCGGCTTCATCCATCGCGACGATGGCGCTGGCGTGACCGCCCGCGACGACGCGCTCCGCCGCTGGGGACGCTTTCTCCTTGCGAAGACCGAGGCCGAGTTGGATGCTTTGGCGTTGGAGGATCCGATCATGAGCGCTGCACGCTCTGCACTCGACCAGCTCTCCCAAGATCCCGAAGCCGCACGCCTCGCTCGCGAGCGCTCCGACGCCATAAAGCTCAACGACATCGCCCTCGCCCGCGCCCACAAGAGAGGCGAGATCGAGGGCAAGATCGAGGGCAAGATCGAGGCAATCCTCGCCGTGCTGGCCGCACGTGGCCTCTCCGTCGCCGAAGAGGCCCGGGTCCGCATCGCCACGGAGAAGGATCCCGTCGTGCTCGATCGCTGGTTGACCCGCGCCGTCATCGTCACCGATGTCGCCGAGCTCTTTCTCTCCGAGCCCACGCGGCCGTGACGACAACACGCCGAGAACGGCACCCGCGGTAAAGACGACGAGGGCGGTGCAGCTGAGAGGCTCGCCGCCCTTCGTGCATTCGGGGCAGGCGCGGGGGCGCGAGAGGTGCACCCGCGTCGGCGCGGTGAGGCGTATCCTCGGGGCATGACGCAGCAGGCGCCGGCGCAGATCACCTTTCGCGAAGAAGAGCGCGTCCTCGGCATCGCGTACGACCGGGCGGTGCCGATGGTGCCGGGGCTCGTGAAGAAAGCGACGGGCGCGGAGGCGCAGGAGCTCGGGGACGGTTACTGGATCGCGTCCGTGCGCGCCGAGAATGGAACGAAGCGGGAGGTGACCGTGCGCCTCGGCAAGCAAGGGCCCGACACGCGCTTCGCCATTCGCGCCGACTCGACGGGGACCAACTGGAAGTGGACCTTGTTCGTCATCCTGATCTCCATCCTCACGCTCGGCTTCGGCATCCTCTTCTTCATCCCGTCGATGCAGAGGCGACTTCGCACGGAGCAGCGCGAACGAGACCTCCTCGTCCACAAGACGTTTCGCGCGATCGAAGACGCCGTCGCGGAGCAAGGCGCCTCGCCCGGCTACCGCATCGCCCCGGGCGCCGGCGCGGCAGAGCCGGACGCACTCGCCGAAGAAGCCACCGACGAATCGGTCGACGGACGCCGTCAAAGGACATCCTAGGTAGCCTTAAGCACGAGCCGCACCGACGCTGGGACCCACGACCGCCCCCGTCCCCGGCGAGTCGATTTGGTCGATTTCTTGTTGAAAGTGACTTTCATTAACGATAAGGAGCCGCATGTTCGCTCGAACCTCGCTCGCTTCGCTCCTCCTCGTCCTCGTCGCCTGTAGCTCGCCGTCGTCGCCGACGGTGGAAGGCGAGACCCCTGCCGACGAAACGCCGGCCGACACGGAAGGGGGCCGGAAGTCCCCCGGCAGCACGTCGAAAGGATCGTCCGGCTCGAGCGCGAACGGGGACAAACCGAAGGGGTCGCTCGAGACCGTGCAGGCGGTCGAGGTCTTCGGCGGCAGCCTCGCGAAGGACGTCCCGGTCGTCGAGCTGAGCACGTTGCTGCGCGAGGCGATGAAGTCGCCCGACCAGTACCGCGACAAGACGATCGAGACGACCGGCAAGGTGCGTGCAAACTGCACGAAGAAGGGCTGCTGGATGGAAGTGCGCCCCGCCGACCGCGTCGACGGCGACGCGATCACCGTGCGGTTCAAGGACTATGGCTTCTTCGTGCCGCTCGACTCGCGCGGTCACGAGGTGCGGATCCAAGGCACGATCAGGGTCGAGATCATGAGCCCCGCCGCCGTCGCCGAGGCCGAGGCCGAAGGCGCGACCGTGCCGAACAAGAACCCCGACGGCTCCGCGAACGTCGCGACGTTCACCGCGACCGGCGTCGAGATGCGCGGTCGTATCTGAGCGAACGGACGGAAACCGGAACCGATGCTCCACGCTACCCGTCGCTCTCTCCGCTCGTTCCTGCCGCTCGCCCTCTCGGCGACGGCGCTCGCAAGCGTCGCCGCGCTCTCGCAAGGCTGCGGTGCACCGGCCGCCGGCTCGACCGACGGCGAAGGCTCCGACGTGTCGTTCAACACGCAAGCGGACGCAGGTCAGGACGCGAGCCAGGACGCGGGAGCGGCGGAGGCCGCCCTCGTCTTCAGCCAAGTCTTCGCCGGCGGCGGTATGGAGGGCGCGCCCTTCAAGCGTGACTTCATCGAGCTCTTCAACCGGTCGACGAAGGCGCAGACCCTCGGCGGGCTCTCGCTCCAGTTCGCGAGCGGCACCGGCGAGTTTCCGGCGACGACCGACGGCGGCGCGCCCGTCGCGCGCCTCGCGCTCCCCGCGAGCGTCGAGGTGCCGCCCGGCGGCTACGTCTCCATCGCGCTCGGCGGCGACTCGATCGGAGCAGAGGCTGGAACGGGCGCCGACTTCGCCTTCAACCTCGCCGTCGCGCTGACGCCGACCGCGATCAACCTCTCCGTCACCTCCGGCAAGATCGCGCTCGTTCGGGGGAACGAACCTCTCGCCTGCGGGACGGCGGAGAAGCGATGCGCGACCGAGCGCGTCGTCGACATGATCGGCTGGGGCGGCGAGGAGGTCTCCGACCACGAGGGCGGACAGCCGATGGCCGCGCTGTCGGCGTCGACCGCGGCGCGTCGCGCGGGCAACGGCTGCGTCGACACGAACGACAACGGCGCCGACTTCGCCGCCGCGGCGCCGGAGCCCCGCAACGCCGAGAGCGATCCGGACTATTGCGGCGCAAGCGCGCCGGAGCCGACCGGCGACGAAGACCCGACGCTCCAGGGCCTCGTCATCAGTCAGGTCTTCGGCGGCGGTGGGCTGCCGGGCTCCCCTTACAAACGCGACTACGTGGAGGTCTTCAACGCGTCGGCCGAGCCGCGCGTGCTCACCGGCCTCTCGCTCCAGTACGCGGCGAAGCGATCGCTCTTCGTGCCGGTCACGAACGCGCAAGGCAGCACCAGCTCGGTCATCACGTTCCCCGCGGCGAAGGACGGCAAGGACATCGTCCTCGCGCCCGGCGCCTACTTCCTCGTCGTCATCGGCGGTCGAGACGACGGCGACGGCGACGAGCTCGAAGGCAACATGGTCGTGAAGGCCGGGCCGAGCGCGCTCGACCTCGACGGCCGCGCGGGGAAGATCGCGCTCGTGCGCGGGGCCGAGCCGCTCCGTTGCGGCACCGCCGCGCGCCGCTGCGCTCGCGACCGGATCGTCGATCTCGTGGGATACGGCGACGGCGCCTCCGACTACGAAGGCACCGGCGCGGCGCCGGACCTCGCCGACATCAAGGCCGCCGTCCGCCGCGAGAACGGCTGCGGCGACGACGCGGACAACGCGAGCGACTTCGTCGCCGGCACGCCGGCGCCGCGCAACACGCTCACCGACGCGCGGCCCTGCGGCGTCACGCCGACGGCCACGCCCATCGACGACGCGGAGCCGGAGTCCGAGGACGAGGAGGAAGCGGACGACGCTCCTCGCGTGAAGAAGCCCGCGCCGAAGGCCCCGCTCGCGGAGAGCACCCCGGCGGCGACGTCTTGCTCGATCGCGCACGGTCCTGCTCGCGGCGGGCTCATGCTCGAGGTCGTCGCGGTGGGCCTCGCCCTCCTTCCGCTGAGGCGACGCCGCGCCAGGGACTGAAGGATTCCCGCGGCGCGCCGTTCCGGGAATCGATGCAGCTCGCCGTTTCCAGCCTCATGCCGCCGTCACGGCGGACGCGCGACGTCCTCGAAGCGCGGATCCGCGGCGTGCTCGCGGCCGGGCCGCACGAGAACCCGCACCTCCAGATGGTGTTTCAGCCCGTCGTCGACCTGCGCACCGGGCGCATCGCCGGCGCCGAGGCGCTCGCGCGCTTCAAGAGCCCACCCGGTGAGACCTATCGCACGCCCGACCTCTGGTTCGACGACGCGCGGCGATGCGGGCTCGCGACCGAGCTCGAGCTCCTCGCGATCGCCTCCGCGCTCTCGCGGCTCGACGAGATGCCGCACGGCACCTACCTCGCCCTCAACGCGAGCCCCTCGACGCTCGTGACCACCGAGCTCCGCGAGCTCATCTCCGCGGTGCCGGGCGAGCGCATCGTGCTCGAGCTCACCGAGCACGCGCGCGTCGACGACTACGACACGCTCCACGCCGCGATCGGATGGCTCCGCGCGCGCGGGACGCGGCTCGCGGTGGACGACGCCGGGGCCGGGTTCGCGAGCTTCCAGCACATCCTCCGGCTCCAGCCCGACATCATCAAGCTCGATCGATCGCTCACGAGCGGCGTGGACGCGAACCCGGTGCGGTTCGCGCTCGCTTCGGCGCTCGTGACGTTCGCGGCGAGCCTCGGCGCGAAGATCTGCGCCGAAGGGATCGAGACGTCGGCCGAGATGATCGCGCTCCAGCAGCTCGGCATCGCGAAGGGACAGGGCTACTTCCTCGGCAAGCCGGGGCCCCTCCCCTTGCCCGCCCCGCCGCCCGGCATCTGGTACGGAGCGTCGACGAGCGGCTTCGCGACGAAGGCGAAGAGCTCCGTCATCCGCGACTCGAAGCGCCTCGCGGCGCTGCGCGCGACGGGGCTCCTCGACAGCGACGCCGAGGACGCGTTCGACCGCTTCACGCGCCTCGCCGCGCGATTGCTCCGCGCGCCGGTCGCGCTCCTGTCGCTCGTCGACGAGCACCGGCAGTTCTTCAAGAGCGCGTTCGGCGGCATCGACGTCCGCGAGACGCCGATCGCCTATTCGATCTGCGCCCACGCCGTCGCGGGCAAGGAGCCGATCGTCATCGAAGACGCGCGGACGCATCCGCTCGTCCGCGACAACCCCGCCGTCCACGCCTTCGACATCGGCGCCTACGCCGGCGTCCCGATCGTGACCGCCGACGAGCACGCGCTCGGCGCGCTCTGCGTCGTCGACACCGCGCCTCACGCGTGGACGGAGCACGACGTCGCGACGCTGCGCGACCTCGGGCGGCTCGTCTCCGCGCAGATGGACCTGCGAAAGGCGGCCCGTGAGCTGTCGGCGCGCGCCGCGATGTCCGACGCGCTCCTCGCGCACACCGAGTCCGTCTTCGTCGTCTTCGACGTCGACGGAAAGATCATCCGCGCGAGCGCCGCCGCTTGCCGTCGCCTCGGACGCAAAGAGGCGGAGCTCCGCGGCGAACGGTCGGCGTGCATCGTCCACGCCGACGACATGCCGCGCATGAAGTCCGCGCGCGAGCACCTGCTCCGCGGAGCCGCCGACCACGTCGAGCTCCCCCACGTCCGCATCCTCGGCGCCGACGGCTACGCGGCCATGTGCGTCGACGCCGCGCTCGCGCGCGATCCCTCCGGCGCCGCCCGCTTCTTCGTCGTCACGCTGCAGCTCAGTTGACGCCGGGGCAGCGGATGCCGCCCGACTTGCCGGTGTTGTTGTCGGTGAGGCACTCGTCGATGACGCCGGTGGCGGCGGTGCCCTCGACGACGACGAAGAACGCCGCCGTCGCGCCGGTCGTCGCGTACGAGAGCGTGAGGACCTCGCTCTCGCCGGGGAGGAGCGGCTTCGTCGTGAGCTTCTCCCCGAGCAGCGTCCCGGTCGCGTCCGCGCCGAGGTAGAACTTCACCTTCACGCCGGCCGGCACGCCGAGCGCGCCCTGGTTCTTCACGCGCGCGCGGAGATCGATCGCCGTCGGGCACGAGAAGAGCGAGATCTCGAGGTCGACGAGGAGGTCGGGCGCGTTGTAGACGCCCTTGCCCTGCGAGGAGACGCGGTAGTCGTTGTTCTCCGCGACGGTGAAGCTGCGCGGCTCGACCTGCGGGATCTTGCCGTCCGCGGTCACGTTCGTGATGTGGTACGCGTGCTGGTTCCAGACCTTGCGCGTGCGGACCCAGCGATCGTTCGCGTCGCCGTAGGCGAAGATGCCGTGACGCGGGACCTCGCCCGCGGCGGCGTCGTAGCCTTCGCACTTCGTCGTGCCGATGCTGTGGTGGTAGTCGTTCGCGACCACGAGCAGCTCCGTGTTGTTGTCGCCGTCGACGTCGACGAGGACCGGCATCTCGTGGATCGTCGCCGACGAGTTGACGATCTTGTAGAGCTCGTCGCCGTTGTCGCCGCGGTAGACGCGCGAGTAGCACTCGTCGTTGTAGATGACCTCCGCCGAGCCGTCGCCTTCGAAGTCGAAGACGCTCGAGCCCGTCACGTTCGAGGAGCCGTCCTGCGTGTCCTTGCTCCACTTCACGGAGAGGCGCTTGTCCTCCGGCTTCGCGGGGTCGTACTCGAAGACGTTGTACTTCGTGCCGTTCGCGCTCGCGATCTCGGGGATGCCGTCCTTGTCGAAGTCGGCGACGGTGGGGGGACCGCCGCGGCCGGAGCCCGGAAGCCGGATCGCGGCGAGGACCTTCGGCTTGTCCGGCGGCAGCGCGCTCGCCTCCTGCACGCGGAGGATGCCCTGCCCGATGACGACGAGCTCCGGCTTGCCGTCCTTGTCGAGGTCGGCGATCGCGGTGTAGCCGTCGGGGATCTGGCCGTCGTTCGGGACCCCGAGCGCGGCGAGGAGCGGCGACTTCTCCTCCGAGATGTCCCAGAGCATCGTGCCGTTCTTCCTCATCGCGCGGTTGCCGGTGACGACGAACTGCTCCGTCGACGCGGCGTTGCCGTCGACGTCGGCGATGATGCTGACGGGGCCGTAGCCCGGATCGTTCGAGCCCCAGAGCGCCTGGCCCGTGACCTCGCCGCTGACGAGCGTGCCCTCGTGGTCGAACACGAGACCGCCGGCGACGATCTCCGCCTTGCCGTCGTTGTCCATGTCGGCGATCGCGACCGTGACCGAGTCGTACTTCGTGCGGTTCGCCGTCTTCCACTTGAGCGAGCCGTCCGCGTTGAACGCGATGAGGCCGCCCGACATGCGCGGCGCGACGATGTCGATCTTCCCATCGCCGTCGATGTCGCCGACCGCGGGCGTGCCGCGCGGGTTCACCTCGTTGCCGTCCTTGTACGCGTCGACCGTCGCCGCCCACTTCTCCTTCGGCTTCTTCGAGCCGGGGCTCGCCGGATCTTCACGCCCCTCGAGCACGCGGACGTACGCGGGCCGGTCCTGGTTGTACGCGCCGCTGTCGTTCTTGCTCGTGACGATGACCACCTCGGGGATCTTGTCGCCGTCCATGTCGACGACCATCGGCGTGTTGACGATCTGGTTGAACTCCGGCGCGAACACGGCGCTCTCGGTCCACGACCACTCGAGCGTGAGCGCGAGCGGAGCGACGGGCGGCTTGTAGAGGCACGCGCCGGCCTCCACCGGCTGCGGGAGGCACTTGCCGATCGTGGGCTCGCAGAACTCCTCCTCTTCGCAGTCGAACGAGTCGTTGCACGCCTTGCCCGGCGCGACGCACGCCTGCGAGAGGCAGACTTGCCCCGCCGCGCAGCACACCTCCCCGCAGCGCACGCCCGTCGCGCAAGCCTCGGCGCATGCATTCTTCACGCATTCTTGACCCGTCGCGCAGCAGATCGCGGGCTCGCCGCAGAGCACCTTCGACGCGCAGCTCTCGCGCGGATCGCCGGACGACGACGCGCCGCCCTCGCTCGGGACGAACGTGCCGCTGCTCGACGTCGTGCTGCTCGCGCCGGCGTCGTCGGGGTCCTGGAAGCTGCTGCCCTGCGAAGAGCCGCAGGCGATGACGAGGCCGAGCGCGAAGAAAGAAACGAGGAGATGACGCATGAGGGCTCCGGACCCTCGACGATATCAGGCGCGACGACGGCGCCGCACGGCCGCGAGCGACGCGAGCGCCAGCGCGAGCGCAGCGCCGGCGCTCGAGCTGCCGGCGGGCGTGGTCGCGCAGCCGCCGCCGCCCGCGTCGAGCTGCTCGACCGGCTGCGGAGGTGTGGTCGAGGTGGTCACCGGCGGCGGGGACGACGGCGGCGCGGTGGGCTGCGTGTTCGGGTCCTCGAACGGCGCGCCCCCCTCCGGCGGCGGGCCCTCCGCGTCGGCGTCCGCGTCGGCGCCGGCGTCGCTCGGGTCCGGACCTGCGTCGTCGCCGCCGTCGGGGACGTTGCCTTGCGGGATCGTCCCGCCGTCGCCTCCGCACGCGGGCGACTCGAGCTGACACGCGACCGAGCAGCAGTCGCCGCTCTCCACGTTGCCGTCGTCGCACTCCTCGCCCGGCTCGATCGTTCCGTTGCCGCACTCGAACGTCGCGCCGTCGAGTGAGAACGAGCCGGAGCCGGCGATGCGCTTCACGAAGAGGTAGAGCTCCGTCTCCGGCTCGTAGGTCCACGTCGTGACCTCCGTCTCGCCGAGCCCGGTCCGATCGCTCCACTGGACCAGCTGCGGCGTGCCCTTCGCGCTCGGCTCGGCGAGGTACGCGTAGACGTCGTAGTCGGCGGTCGACGACTGCGTCATCGTCAGCTTCAGCGTGCGGCCCGCGGGCACCTTGATCTTGCGGCCCCACGCGCGCTTCGCGCCGACGCTCCCATCGGACGTGCCGGTGAGCGGCGCGGCGAGGTCCCACGTCGTCGTCGCCGCTTCGATCGCGGCGTCGGGGTTGATCAGGCCGTACCCCTCCATCCGGTCCTTCGGCGACGCGCCGCGACCGAGGAGGGGGTTGTTCGCGCCCGACTCGCGGAGCGCGTTCGTCTCCGTCGCTGACGCGCCGAGGAGCATCTTCACGAGGCGCGGCGAGTCGCTCGAGCCCCAGCTCCAGACGTGGCCCTTCGCCTCGAGCGCCTGGATGAGGAGCGCGGCCGAGCCCGAGACGAGCGGCGCCGCCATCGAGGTGCCGAGGTTGCTCGTGTAGTCGTTCGGTTGGACGTCGGCGAAGTCGGAGCCCTGCGCGTCGCCGGTGTTCGAGTCGGGCGCGAGGATCTTCGTGCGGTACGAGGAGCCGCCGGGCGCGACGACGTCGGGCTTGTCGTCGGTGTCGGCCGCCGTCATCGCCGCGCCGCTCGAGTACGACGCGAGCGCGTTGACGTCGTTCACGGCGCCGACGGTGAGCGTCTTCGACGCGCGGCCGGGGTCGCCCGTCGCGCCGGTCGCGCCGTTGTTGCCCGCCGACGAGACGACGAGGATGCCGAGGTCGACGAGCGCGTTCACCTTCGCGCGCTGAGTCGGATCGGTCGCGCCGCCGCGGAGGCCGAAGCTGCAGTTGACGACCTTGATGTCGAGCGACTCCGCGATGAGCGCGATGTCGTCGAGCGCGGCGTTGATGTCGGCCGACGTCGCGACCGCGGTCGTGTCGGACGGGAAGATCTTCGCGCCGTACCAACCCGAGCCCGGCGCGACGCCGCGCAGCGCGGGGTAGCCGTCGCCCACCGCCGGGTACGCCGCGAGCCTGTTCGCGATCGCGTAGCGCGTCACGTCCTGCGCCGCGTTCTGGCGGAGGCCGAGCGTGTAGTGCGTGCCGTCCGGGGCGTTGCCGTCGAACGTGAGCGTGAGGGGGGACGCGCCGACGGCGCTCGTCTTCTGCGACGAGTACGACGTCTTGCCTTCGTCGCCGCGGAGCACGGAGACCGTCGTCGGGCCGCCGAGGAACGTCGCCGTCGACGTCAGCGAGAACGCGGGAGGGAACGTGATCGCGTTCCCGTTCCACTCGTTCGGGCTCATCCCCTCCACCGAGCCGCTGTCCGTCCACGCGAGCGGGCCGGGCCCCACGCCGAACGCGGCGCCGGAGCCGAGCGCGACGCCGGCGACGTGGGTGCCGTGGCCGAGCGAGTCCGACGCGGTCGGCTTCGCGTCGGCGGTGTAGTCCTTCCACCCGATCATGCGGCCCGCGAGATCGGGGTGGGTGGGATCGACGCCGCCGTCGACGATCGCGATGTTGACCTTCGACGAGCCTTCGATTCCCGCCGGCGCTCCGGCGAACCCGGGCGCCCACACGCTGCGGACGCGCGCGGCCTTCGTCGCGCGGTCGAGGTGCAGCTCGAGCGGCTGCTCGCCTTTCAGCACGAGGAGGTCGGGCCCGAGCGCCGCCGCGAGCGCGGGGATCTGCGAGCGCGGGACCTTCCCGCTGAAGCCGTTGCTGACGCGCTGGAAGACGTGACGGACCTTCCCGCCGACGCGCTCGAGCTCCGCCGTCGCGCCGACGGGCATGCGATGCGCGAAGATCGCCTCGACCTCGACGAGCTCCTCGCCGGTCGACGGCACCGGGAGCTGGAGCGCGTCGTCGATGCGATCGTGATCGCGATCGATCGAGGAGACGTCGGGGACCGGCGCTCGCGCGAGGTCGGAGCGTTGTTCGCCCGGCGAAGGCGCGCCTCCCGTCGTGCAACCCGCGGCGAGAACGATCGTGCCGATGACGGCCCCACGCAGTCCGATGCGCACCATGAGGCATCGAGTCTACGCGAGGGAACGCCATCGCAGCTATGATCTCGCCATGACGGCGGCGCGCACCCCTCGCTACGTCCCCTATGAGGAGTTCCTGGTCGCCGAAGCGGCGAGTGACCTGAAGCACGAATGGGTGGACGGTGTCGTCTATGCGATGAGCCGTGGGACGCCCGAGCACGGGAGGCTGACCATGAACGTCGGCTTCGAGATGTTTGGTCACCTGCGACAGCGTGGATGCGCCGTGTTCTCATCGGACGTCGCGATCCTCATCGAAGCGGCCAACCACCATACCTACGCAGACCTCTCCGTCGTTTGCGGGCCGGTAGAGATGCGCGAGGTTCGCGACAAGAATCAGAAGAGCATCGGGAAGGCCATCACGAACCCATGCGTGATCGTGGAGGTCCTCTCCGAATCGACGCAGCGCTACGACCGCGACGCGAAGTTCGAGGCGTACAAGAAGCTCTTGTCCTTCGAGGAGTACATCCTCGTCTGGCAGGACGAGAAACGCATCGAGGTCCGAACGCGCGATGGCGACCGCTGGACCACGGTGATCGGCGAACCGGGGGAGACGGTCCGCGTCCGTGGTGTCGAGGTCGCCGTCGATGCCGTGTACGCGTGATCAGTCGCGGGCCGGGATCCCGCAGCTGTAGCCGCACGAGCGCTGCTCGGAGCACGTCCAGCCGCCGACGCACATCGGGTGGATGAGGCCCTGGCCCTCGCAGTCGACGGGCTCGGCGCAGTACGAATTCTGGAGCTCGAGGGTGTTCGAGAAGCCGTCGCCCTCGATCGTGAGCGCGTCGCCCGAGCGCGTGAGCTCGTAGCGCGTGAAGTAATCGCCGCCGATCGTCTCGACCGGCCCGTTCGACGCGAGGACGAGGCTATGGCCGACGACGTGGTAGGTGCCGTCGATGCGGACGGATGTCGGGCACGGCGTCGTGATGCACACGATGCCGGTGCTCACGTCCGCGAAGAAGGTGCCGTCGTGCCGAAAGACCGCGCCTTCGAACCACTGCGACGACGTCGCGGTCTCCCATTTCCCGCGCCACGCCCCCTCCACCTCGACCGGGAACGGCAGGATGAGGTCCTGCTCCGTCGCCGTCGACTCTTCGGCCGCGGAGGTGCAGCCGGCGAGGACCGAGAGACCGAGGAAAGCGACGCCAAGAGAAAGCTTGAAGCTCATACGTGAATCTCCTTAGTTACGCCGCTAGCGCGAACGCGCCCTGGGGCGGCGGCCCATTCGCGCGCTGTACTGGCGCAAGATTTCAGATTCGCAACGCGAAACGTTTGCGGCGGAGCTGCCCACTCGAGCATCGGGCAGAGGGTGGATCGCCGCGTGGACGATCGAGCTTCGCGCCTCGTTGGTACGGAAAGCTCCAGTGTAGGTGTTTCAGGCATTTAGCTTGGATCCTCCTCTAACCACTCGATTTATTTAGGGGTGATCCGTGTAGGAGAACGTGCGCACGAAGGTTTCGCAGCTACACCAAAGGGGTCCCGATGCGCTCCTCCCTCTCCCTCGCCTCGCTCCTCCTCCTCTCTTCCGTCGGCGCCGCCGTCATGACCTCTTCGACGACGGGTTGTGCGCCCGCCGCCGACGACAGCGCGACCTCCGATCAAGCCGCGACCGCGGCGGAGGACCTCGCGACCGCGAAGTCGGTCGTCGAGCTACTCAACGGCAAGTGCAAGAACTGCCACGGCGTCACGGAGGCGAAGATCAAGTCGTGGGGCCTCGCGCTCACCGCGGTCGACGCCGCGGTCTTCGCGCCGACGGACATCGATCCGCAGTCGCGCATCACGAACCTCCGCTCCGATCCGAACAACCCCGCGAGCCCGTTCTCGGCGAAGAAGCTCGGCCTCTACGCCGCCGGCGTGCAGCAGGAGCAGTTCAAGACGCTCTTCCAGGAGGCGTACGGCGCCGCGACCTGGGAGACGGAGTACAAGAGCTTCGTCGCGCGCACGAACATGCCGCGCGGCGCGCAGCCGTTCGACGCGGCAGAGTTCGCGACGATCAAGGGCTGGATCCTCAAGGGCATGCCGCAGCTCGCGCAGGCGTTCGGCGCGCCGCCGGAGCCCGAGCCCACGCCCGCGTGCGTGCCGTCGATCACGCCCGAGCTGAAGGCGCACATCGAAGAGATGAAGACGCAGGGCTGGGGCGCGCGCCTCGCCGACCAGGCGACGCCGATGTTCGGCTGCGCCGAGGGCCAGAGCGGCAGCGCGTGCCTCACGACGTTCCCCGACACGACCGCGACGTTCGGCACCGCCGACGTCCCGCAGACGCTCCGCACCTTGATCGACGAGCGGCTCGCGTCGCACTTCTGGGTCCGCAGCTCCGCGGACGGTCGCTACGTCGGCTTCGGCTACAACAGCCACGGCGCCATCGTCGACCTCAAGAGCCCGGCGAAGCCGATCCACGTCGACGCGCCGTACGATCCGTACTTCCTCCCGAGCAACGACGGCTTCGCCTACGCCGGCGCGAACGCGAGCAGCGCGATCGTGCTCTGCAAGCAGAGCCTCCTCGGCGACGCCGCGAGCTCCGACTCGCCGCGCGTCAGCCTCACCGAGTCGAAGTGCGCGACGATGCACGAGCAGGTCTACATGAGCATCGGCACGTCGCTCGACGGCCTCCGCTACTTCATGACCTTCGGTGCGCACTCGAACGACGACGGCGGCCACGACATCACGACCCAGCTCCCCGCCGACTACGGCGCGGACGCCCGGACCGCGTTCGTCCCGATGATCAACGACGGCCTCTCGTACAAGGCGCAGCGCGGCGTCGTCGTGACGCTCCCGCACGAGGGCGACCTGATGCTCTCGCCGTCGACCCAGCTCGCGGCGACGCGCTTCGGCGACCTCACGAGCTCGCAGGGCTACCGGATCCGCTTCGTGAAGCCCAGCACCGACGCGACGACCGGCGCCCTCACCGTCGACGCGCCGCTCGCGGCCACGGTCTGCGTCCCCGGCCAGAAGGCGAACATCTCGTTCGACGAGCGCTTCATGGTCACGCACCAGTACGTCGACCCGGCCCAGGCCGATCAGGCCGGGCTCCCCGCGGGCTCCGCGAACATCGTGCTCACCGACCTCCTCACCGGTAAGATCGCCCGTATCACGACGATGAAGAAGGACCAGTACGCGCTCTACCCGCACTTCCGCGCGGACGGCTGGCTCTACTTCAACGTCCGCGACATGGCGGCGGACAAGGAGTACGTCGTCGCCTCCGACGCCGCGATCCAGATGGCCGCCACGCCGTGAAGAACCCCCGCGCACTGCTCACGCTCCTCGGCGCCGTCGCCCTCGCCGCCTGCAGCGCGGCGGGCGATGACGACGTGGGCTCGCAGGAGCAGAACGCGCAGCCGATCGACCGCCTCCTGATCGGCAAGGCGGCCGCGTACCCCGCCGACCTCACGATGCGCCAGCGCGCGCCGCTCTTCGACGCGAGCATGGCGGCGCGCCGCAAGACGGCCTGGGACGTCATCGCGCGCACGGTCGCCCCCGTCGCGATCGCGACGACGGAGCCGGAGCCCGCCGGCGAGATCGCGACGAACCTCACCCTCCCGCGCTTCCAGACCTGGCACGCGCGCGAGGAGATCCTGCCGATGTTCGATCGGCTCTTCCGCGGCCTCGACGAAACCGCCCGCGCGCGCCGCGCGCCCTTCGATGCGCAGGCGATCGAGGACGTCTTCCCGTGGAACGCGACCCGCGCGACGTCGCTCGCGAGCTTCACCCAGGCGCGCCTCGATCAGCGGAGGGCCGAGCTCGCCACGCCCGAAGGCCTCGCGTCGCTCGGCAAGGACCCGCGCGTCCTCATGAGCCCCGACTACGTGCAGCACCTCTTCGAGAGCTACGGCAAGGTCCTGAGCTGCAAGCCGAGCGATCCGATCGATCCGGCGAGCGGCGTCGTGCCGACCGATCCCGAGTCGCCCGCCGACTTCGCGCCCTGCCTCGAGGGCGAGTTCCCGCCCGGCGCGGTCGCGATCAAGACGCGCTGGATGCCGAGCTCCGCGCCGGTCCCCGTCTACGACACGTCCGCTTCGGCCCTCCGCGCGCGCCTCGCCGAGAACGGCACCTTCCCGGAGGCCGGCGACACGCAGGCCGACCCGACCCCCGCGCAAGCGTACACGATGCAGATCACGCCCGACGCGCGCACGCGCCTCGTCGCGCTCCACATCATGACGAAGGAGCTCCGCGACTGGGTGTGGATCACGATGTGGTGGTCGCCGGAGCCGAACAGCGACTTCGGGGCCGATCGTCCCGCGTCGCTCGGCGGGGTGTGGGCGAACTACAAGATGTGCGTCGTCACCGCGTACGACGAGAAGGACAAGCTGCCTGGCGGCGGCTTCCCGAAGACGCTCGCCGACGCGCTCGACGCGACGAACGAGAGCGGCCCCGCCACCTGGTGCTCGAACCCGTACCTCGAGACGATGGAGCACGGCGCGAAGACGAACTGCATCGGCTGCCACCAGCACGGCGGCACGCGCGAGACGAGCGAGACCCTGATCGCGAACCCCGATCTCTTCCCCGACAACACGCGCAAGCGCGTCCGCCGGGACTTCCCGGTCGACTACACCTTCACGACCGAAGGCGGCCTCGAGCTCGCCTCCGAGATGCGGAACCGCGTCGAGGCGATCTCGCCGACGCCCGCGCCCGCGCCCGTGCGTTAGCGCCCGATCGCGCCGCGGTAGACCCAGCCTTCGGACGCGAAGCCATCGCCGTACTTGATCTGGTACCAGCCGTCCTTCGACGGGCCGACCTTCACCTTCGACCCGCGCGGGAGGCGCTGGACGAGCGTGCCGGTCTTCGGCGTGTCGCGCACGAGGGCCACCTCCCACGAGACCTCGGCCTCGCCGGTCGCGACCGCGGCCGCCGGCTTCTCCGGCTCCGTCTTCGCCTTCGCGCTGCCCTCGTCGACCTTATCGTTTTTATCGTTTTTGTCGCCCTTGCGCGCGACCGTCTCTTCCGCCGCGCCCGCCTTGAGCTCCGCGACGTACACGACCGTGTACTTGTTGTGCTCGTGCGGCGTCGCCGTCGTCGCGGTGTTGTGGAAGGCCGTCTTGAGGCAGGACTGGATCGCGTCGAGGTTCTGGACGTTCGCGCTCGCCTTGTTCACGTCGTACCAGAAGCGCCCGCTCACGAAGTCGGCGTTCGCGGTGAGCGAGAACTTCCCGGTCTGCCCCTCCACCCCGGAGCAGTTCGCGATCTTCTTGAGGCGCGGGCGGACGATCTCGTCGACGCCCGGGACCGCGCCGCAGTCCCTGCCCTTCTTCTTCTCGCCGTCGCTCGTCACGCACGTGATCACGAGGCCGCGTCCGACCGTGATGACGGGCGGCGCGGCGACGGACGGAGCAGCGGCGGAGGCGGGCGCCGCTGCCGACGCGGACGGGATCGGCGCCGTGAGCTTCGTCGCGACGCTCGCGGGCGGAGCCTCGGGCGCGCGCGCGGCGTGGGCGGAGCCCGACGCGGCCGCGGCGGCTTCCGACGGCGCGTTCGGACCGAGGCGAACGCCCGCGATCCGCGGCCACGCGATGCCGATGACGAAGCCGACCGCGGCGATGACCCCGACCTTCACCCAGGCCGGCTTGTCCTTCTCCGAAGGAGGGACCTCGATCGTGAGGGGTCGCTCGCTCTGATTACGTCGCATCGTCATCCCCTTCTACTGAAAGGTGACGATGTGGGCAAATTCCTACCCGCTCAGGGAACGATCTTGATCGTGAGGAGGAGGACGCCGCCCTGGTAGTTGAAGCCGCCGACATTGAACGGTTTGTTCGGGTCGGCCGCGACGTCCGCGAGGCGGTTGTAGGTGCCGCTGCCGTCCGGGCTGCTGATCGACGCGGTGACTTTGTATTTCGCATCGGCTTTGCCGGTGTGAACGAGCTGGAACGTCCGCCCGTTCGGGAGCGGGGTCGTGCTCGGCTGGTTCACCGCGAGCGTCATCGACTTCTTCTCGAGGAGCTTGAGGCAATCGTAACCGAGCGCGGGCGGAGCGTCGCCGATCTGCGGATCGACGCTCTTCTTCTCGCACTTGGTGGCGTGGATGACCATGACCTCGGCGTGCGGTGCCGGATCTCCGGCCACCGCGACGCGCTCACCGATGACCGATGCGGAGACGGCGACCGCTCCGATCGCCGTGCTCTTGATCCAGAGCTTCATCACTTGGCTCCTGACTCGTCGACCCAGACGACCACGCTGGTCGTCACGCTGTTCGTCTCGTTCGGAAGATAGAACACACTGACGGACTGACCGGGATTTTCGACGGTGACGTTGGCGGCCGCCGCATTCTGGGGGCTGGGCTGGACGAGCGGCGTGGTCGTCCGGGCCATCGGCGCCTCTTCTTTGCCGCGCGTGACGAGGAAGATCGACGCCGCGAGGGCGAGCCCCGCCGCGATCCACATCGCCGCGCCTCGCTTCGACGAGGCCTTGGCCTGCTTGGCGCGGGCGGCGCCGATCGGCACCACTTTCCCTGCGCTTTCGGCCGCTTTTTCGATCGGCTCCGCCTCGACCTTCGCCATCACCGCGTCCGCGACGTCGAACGCGGCGATCGCCTTCGCGTCCTTCGACGCGCGATGCCCTGTCTGGACGAAGTCGCCCAGCTCGGCGAGGTCGTTCGCGAAGAGCACCGCCTCCGCGTCCTCGCGCATCCAGCGCTCCACCTCGGCCCGCTCGGCGCCTTCGAGCTCGCCGTCGGCATAGGCCATGATCTTCATCGCGCGCTCGCTGGTCGTAACCGCGCCGCTCATGCTTCTTCCCCGTCCTGTGTGGATCCCGCTGTGGGGACCTTACCAATCTGTTCTTCGTAGCAGTCGGCGAGCGCCTTCTGCAGCTTCTGCCGCGCGTGGAAGAGGCGGCTCATGATGGTGCCCTTCGACACCCCCATCGCGGTAGCCATCTCCTCGTAGCTGAGGCCTTCGATCTCTCTCATGACGATGACGCCGCGGTGATAAGGCGGCAGCGCGTCGAGCGCCGCCTGGAGGCGCCCGGCGATTTCCTGCCGCCGGACGACGTCGACGGGGTCGGACCCGTCGACCTTGCTGAGGAGAGGAAACTCGGCCTCCGGCCCTTCGTCGGCGTCGAAGCGTTCCTCGTCGATCTCGACGAGCTGCCGCCCGGGCTTGCGAATGAGGTCGATGCTGAGGTTCGTGATGATGCGGTAGAGCCAGGTGAAGAAGCTCGAACCGCCCTGGAAGCTGGGGAGGCCTTTGTAGACGCGGAGAAAGGCGTCTTGAACGAGCTCGCGAGCGTCGTTCTCGTCACGCACGAGGGAGAGGGCGATGGCGAAGGCACGCCGCTGATGACGCTCGACCAGCTGCCGGAAGGCAGCGGTGTCGCCTTGTTGTGCCTTCGCGATGAGCCCACGGTCTTCCTCCGCCTCACGGATGCGTGCTTGCTTGGCGTTGGACGCGTCGGCTGCGCGCTGATTCAACGTCGCGGAAGGAGGTGGCACCTTCGAGGGGGAGACCGCACGCGAGTCGGCTTCCTCCGACTCCGGCGCCTCGCTCGGCGGCGGCGCGCTCGCGGGCGCGGCCGCGTCCCGGCCCTCGTCCACGCCGGACGGCTCCGCGTTCGCCGTGGGCGGCGGGGTGGGCTCGGAGGCGATGGCCATTCGCGGACTTAGCCTAAACCACGCGCGTGGTCCGCGGCTACCGTGGTCACTCGCGACGGAACAAGGGGTCGCCGAGGCCGTCCGGCACCGCGGGCCGGGGGGGAGGAGCGGCTCGCCGCGGCTCCTTCAGCTCGCCGAGCGTGATCGGGAGCTCCAGCGTCTGGCCGTCGCGCGTGACCTTGAGGGTCACGGTCTTGCCGACCCCCGCCGTGCTCGCCTTCCACTGGAGGAGGGAGCTCCGGTCGACCGGCTGACCATCGAACGCGACGATGAGGTCCCCGTTCTGGAGCTTCGCCTTGTCGGCGGGACCGCCGGGCTCGACGTCCTCGACGAGGACTCCCTTGAGGTCGCCGAGCTTCAGCTTCGTCTTCTGATCGGGCGTCAGGTAGCGCGAGTCGACGATCTTGATGCCGATCGCGCTCCGCGTGATCTTCCCGTCCTTCATCAGGGTCGGGAGGATCGTCTTGATCATGTTGATCGGGATCGCGAACCCGATCCCCTGCGCGCCGCCGCCGCGGACCGCGGTGTTCATGCCGATGACCTCGCCGCGGAGGTTCAGGAGCGGCCCGCCCGAGTTGCCGGGGTTGATCGACGCGTCGGTCTGGATGAACGAGTAGTACCCGCTCGGATCGAGCGGCACGTCCTCGCGCTCGCGGCTCTTGCCGCTCACGATGCCGGCGCTGACGGTGTGCGAGAGCCCGAACGGGTTGCCGATCGCGACGACCCAGTCGCCGACGTCGAGCTGATCGGAGTCTCCGAGCGCGATCGCGGGGAGGTCCTTGCCCTCGGTGTCGACGCGGATCACCGCGATGTCCGTGCGCGGGTCGCGCCCGACGATCTTCGCCTCGAACACGCGCTCGTCCGAGAGCTGCACCGAGATCGCGTCCGCCTCCTCGACGACGTGGTTGTTCGTGACGATGACGCCGTCCTTCTGGACGATGAAGCCGGTGCCGAGCCCCTTGCGGACGACGCGGCCGCGCGGCCCCGTCCCCGACGCCGCGATCGTGACGACGCTCGGGTCCGCGCTCTTCGCGACCGGCGCGAAGCTGAGCGGTCCGGTCTTGATCCCTTCGTCCGCGCGCGGGCTGGGGAGCGGGGGCGGCGTGCTGTTCGCGATGGCGGGAGCGGCCGACGTGACGGTCGTGACCGCTCGCGTCTCTTCGCCGGGGGTTCCGTTCTCGGTCGCCTTCGCCCGGTTGCAGCCGGTGAGGAAGGCGGGGACGACGAGGCTGAGGACGAGAACGGTTCGGCGTTGCATCAAGCTCCTACTTCTTCGAGCGTTCGACGTATCGCATCCTAAGGTCGTAAAGGAGCTGCGCAAGGAGCCGCTCCTCGTCGCCGGTGAGGTTGCCCTTCGTCTTCTCCTCGAGCAGGCCCAGCAGATCGATGTTCTGCTTCGCGAGCGGGAGGTTCTGCTCCACCTCGTTCGACTCCGGGTGCGGCGCCTCGCCGAGGTGCATCAACGCGGAGTGGCTGAGCGAGAGGACGAACGTCGCGAAGTCGATCGACGGGAGCGCGTCCGAGTCGAGCTCGTCCTCCGAGCTCACGGCTCGCCGCCGCCGACGACGGGCTCGTCCGCACCACCTCCGACGTCGTCGGTCGACACGTCGTCGGTCGACACGTCGCCGTTCGACACGTCGTCGCTCGACTCGTCGTCGCCGAGATCGGAGTCCGACTCCTCTTCGACGACGGGCGCCACCACCACCGGCTGAGCGAGCGCGGGCTGCGGCGTGGTGAACGAGTCGTACTGCCCATCGAGGTCGGGCAGGGCGGAGAGGTGCTTCTCGAGGTCCTTCTCCGTGAGGGCGCCCGAGCGCAGGTTGCGCTCACGCACGCGCACGTCCATCGTCCACGGGTTCTGGCTGGTCTTGGTCGTCATCGGGCTTTCCTCGAAGTCGCCCTGCGTGCCTCAACGGGCACAAGGCGGCGTTTATGCCCAGGCGTTTAGCCCGCCCCCGAATCGGCCGCAATCGGCTAATTCAGCAGCGTTTTCGGGGTGCGGTCGAGCTCGGAGAGGGCGGCGGCCTCGTCGATCTCGGCCGCCGAGGCCGGGCCCACCGCGCGGATGACGACGGTGTAGCGCAGGGTCGCGCCGGCGAGCGGGTGGTTGCCGTCGAGGACGACGCGGTCGCCGGCCACCTCGATCACGCGGAGGATCCCCTCCTCGCCGTCGGGGCTCTGGCCGACGATCTCGTCGCCGACGCGCACGTCGTCCGGCTTCGGCAGCGCGGCGCGCGCGACCTCGACGACGAGCCGGGGATCGCGGAGCCCGTACGCGTCCTCCGGCGCGACGAGCACCTCCTTCGTGTCGCCGGGCTCGAGCCCCGCGAGGGCGCGCTCGAGGCCGGGGACGATCATGCCGTAGCCGTGCACGTAGACGATCGGCTCGTCGCCGCTGCCGCTCCCGTCGATGATCGCGCCGCTCACGTCACGAAGGGTGTAGTCGAGCACGACGCGCGCGTTTCGCTCGATGCGGGCGCCCATCTCCGCGATGATACTCGTCACCCCTTCTTCGATGCAGGTCGCGTTCCCACCGCGTCCCGCACGAGCTCGACCGCGTTCACGTGGCCGGCGGCGGCGAGGCGCTTCTCGAGCTCGCGGACGCCGCGCGCCACCCTCGTTCGACCTCCCGCCGAGAGAGAGCGATACCCGTCGAGCAAGGTGTCAGGTGCGTCCTCGGCGAGGACTGCGACGAGGACGGCCGCCTGATCGAGGTCCTTTCGTCCCTTGTCGCTGGTCTCGTGCCGAAGCTGAGAGATCATCGTCTTGTGCCACGCCAGGCGTTCGGGGCGTGGCACTCTCACCGGCACGACGGCGTGCTTGCCGAGCACGACCGATGGAATGGAGTCTTCGAGGAGGTACCGCAGGTGAGGGAGCCCCATCGCGTGCGCGCCGAGCTCCCACACCGGAAGGGGTTTCGCCTCGCCACCGGAGGCCGGTGTGAGGAGGTCGACCCGCAGGCGCGTCTTGCCTCGCAGCCGGGGTGGGATCGCGAACGAGGTGACGGGGCCCTTCCGATCGAGCGACGGGATCGGCCGCAGCGGGACACGCGACGAGCGCAGGAGCTCCTCGAACGGCGGCGCCGCCGCGCCGTCGATGTTCAGCCGGTCGAGGCGCGCGATGTCGATGTCTTCGGTCTTGAGCTCGGCGCTCTTCACGCCGAGATCGTTGAGGAGCGCACCATAGGAATGCGAGCCGATGAGGATCGCGCCCGCGCGGAACAACCCTGCGTTCGCGAGGACGACGAGGACGGCCTGCGTCCGCAGGTCCGTCTGGATGTATCCCACCGTCGTGAGCAGGCGCGTCGTCTCCGCGAGCGCGTTCGCATCGGCGATGCGATCGCGGACCTCCTCGGCGCGGCGCTCCGCGTCCTCGTCGCCGACGGGTCCGATGTACTCGGCCGCCTTCGCGCCCTCCGCGTCGTAGAATTGTCGATACCAGTAGCGGCCGCCGCCGTCGATGCGCCTCGATACCGAGCCAGGCGTCCCGAGGAGCAACGTCTCCTGCTCCTGCGCTCGTTGCTTGAGCTCGGAGTACGTCGTCTGCAGCCCGGTCGGGAAACGCGTGAAGAGAGGTCGCGTCACGGTGTTGTTCTCTAGAATTGAAACTTAGAGAACAACAACGATCGGCGCTAGAGCGCGTCCGGAGAGACGATCCGTCCCGCGATCGCGCTGGCGGCGACGACGAGGGGGCTCGCGAGGTAGACCTTGCCGGGGCCGCTACGGCCCGGGAAATTGCGGTTGATCGCGCTGACGGTGACCTGCTCGGGGGAGTCGCTGACGCCGGGGCCGGCCTTGATGCAGGCGCCGCACGACGGGTCGACGAGCTCCGCGCCCGCCTTCGCGAAGACCTCGAGGTAGCCCTTCGACTCGGCGTAGCGACGGATGTCCTGCGAGCCGAACTGGATGTAGAGGTGGACGCCGTCGGCGACCTTCTTCCCCTGCTCCACCGCCTGGCGCAGGATCTCGGCGTACATGTCCATGTCCGCCTTCTTGCCGCCGGTGCACGAGCCGCCGTAGGCGATGTCGATCTTCGTGCCGGGGAGCTGGGTGAGCGGGATGCCGTTGCGCGGATCGCCCGGCGTCGCGACCATCGGCACGAGGCTCGAGAGGTCGACCTCGAAGGTCGCGAGGTACTCGGCGCCCTCGTCCGCCTTCACGATGTGCTTCCGCACCTCGTCGCGATCGAGGCCGCGCTGCTTCGCGAGGTACTCCACGACGACCTCGTCCGCCTCGATGATGCCGGTGAAGCCGCCCGCCTCGACCGCCATGTTCGTGAGGGTCGCGCGCTCGTCGAGCGGCATCGCGCGGACGCCGTCGCCCGCGAACTCGAGCACCTTGCCGATCCCCTGCCCCGTCTTGAAGAAGGGCTGCGAGAGGATGTGGAGCATCACGTCCTTGGCGCACACGCCGTGCGGGAGGATGCCGGTGAGCACGAAGCGCGCGGTCTCCGGCACGGTGACGCGGACGTCCTTCGTGTACCAGGCGTTCGCCATGTCCGTGCTGCCGACGCCGAACGCGAAGCAGCCGAGCGCGCCCGCCATGCACGTGTGGGAGTCGGTGCCGGCGACGAGCTGCCCCGGCAGCGCGATCTCCTCGATGACCTTGTTGTGGCAGATGGCCTCGGAGCCGACGAGCTTCCCGTCGCGGTGGACCTCGCCGTAGAGCTTCACGCCGTGCTTCCTCGTGAACTTCTCTTGCACCGTCGCGAGCTCCTCGGCCTGCTCCTTGAGCCCCATCTCGCGATGCGCGCGCGGCATCACGAGATCGAGGAACGTGAGGTGATCGCGGAACGCCCACACGCTCTTGGGATCGGTGACCTGCGCGGTCTCCCCCATCTCCGCGACGAAGAGCGACTCCGCCATCGGCGTGACGTACTCGTGGCTGAAGCGGACGTCGGTGCGGGCGAAGAACGCGTCGCCCGGCTTCACCGCGGGGACGCCGAGCGCGCCCGACTTCGCGTCGGTGATGACGTGCGCGGCGAGGATCTTCTCGCAGAGCGTCATCGGACGCGCCGGCGTCGCGACCGCGGGCGGCGTCGTCTCGCCGGCGAGGCGCGCGCGGTTGTACGCGAAGAGGCCGCCGTGCTCGACGATCGCGGCGCTGATCGGATCGAGGCCCTTCGTGAACTCGCTCATCGGGATCGCCTCGCCGCGCTGGACGCGCTCGAGGAGCCCGAAGTCCGTCGACGTGAGGAGGCCGATGTTCTGCGCGTTCTGGCGGTAGATCTTCTCGATGCTCTTCGCGATGACGAGCTGCACGCCCGCCTTCAGCTCCGAGTAGGGCGCGGTCTCGCGGCTCGAGCCGCAGCCCTTCGAGATGCCGCTCACGATGACGCCGAACTTGCCGTCCTTGATCGCGTCCTTCCCGACCTTGCCGCCGCGGAGGCCGACGAGACAGAAGCGCGCGAGCGTCTCGTCGTAGTAGTAGCAAACCCAACCGGGCGTGAGCTCGTCGGTCGAGATGTTTCCGACGAGCGGGGGCTCGTTCTTCGCCGGGTCGTAGGTGACGTCTTCGCCGCCGAGCTGCCGCTCGAGGAGGCTCGGGTCCTCGGTCACGTACAGGATGCGGCCCTTGATCTGGACGGTCTTCGCGCTGCTCACCCGAAGACTCCTACCACGGCAGGGCGCTCGCAGTGGTATTGGGACGCGGTCCCGATGCGCATCGCCGTGGTCACGACGAGCTACCCCTCGCACGAGGGAGATCCGTCGGGCCACTTCGTCGAGAGCGAGGTCGCGGAGCTGCGCGCGATGGGCCACGCGGTCCACGTCCTCCGCCCCTCCGCGGGCGGCGCGTTCGGCTGGCCCGGCGTCGCGGTGCGGCTGAAGGAGCGGCCCCTCCGCGCGTTCGAGGCCGGCGCGTGGATCGCGAGGGCCTCCGCGGAGCTGCGCCTCGCGCGGCCCGATCGCGTCATCGCGCACTGGGCGGTGCCGTGCGCGTTCCCGATCGCGCTCGGGGCGGGGCCGCAGCTCGAGGTCGTCTCGCACGGCGGCGACGTCCGGCTCCTCAGCCGCGCGCCGGGGCGGAGCGGCATCGTCCTGCGCATCCTCGAGCGCGCGCTCCGCTGGCGCTTCGTCTCCGAGGAGCTGCGCGAGACGCTCGCCGCGTCGCTGCCGCTGGAGCTCGCGCTCCGCCTCCGCGCCGCGAGCACGATCGTCCCGGGCGCGCTCGACGTCCCCGACGTCCTCGCCGACGCGCGGGCGAAGCGGAGCACGATCGGACCGCGCCGCCTCTACGTCTGCGCGGGCCGCCTCGTCGCGAGCAAGCGCGTCGACAAGGTGATCGACTACGTCGCGTCGTCGATGTTGCGTGACGAGCGCGTGCTCGTCGTCCTCGGCGACGGGCCGGAGCGCGCGCACCTCGAGCGCCTCGCGCGCGAGTGGCCGATCGACGCCCGCTTCCTCGGCAAGACGTCGCGCCGCGAGGCGCTCGCCTGGATCGGCGCGGCCGACGAGCTCGTGCACGCCTCGCGCGCGGAGGGGCTCTCCACCGTCATCCGCGAGGCCGGCCTCCTCGGCGTGCCGGTGACGATCCTGTCGTGAGCGCGCCGAGCTCGAGTATGTTGCGATCGTGGACGCCGCCGTCGCGCGCAAGCTGACCGACGAGCTGCCGACTCCGCTCGCGGAGCTGGTCGCGCGCGCCCTCGCGGCGCGGAAGGGACGCGACCGGCACGACGCCGTCTTCTACCTCGGCGAGGCGACGCTCAAGCTCGCCGCGAGCCTCCGCATCGGTCGCTGGCTCGACGCGGCGCTGACGCCGGGGAGCGATCTCGCGAAGCGGCTCGAGAGCGTCGTGTTCCCTTCCCTCGGGCACTGGTGCGCCTTCTTCCGCGAGGCGGGCGGCGCGCTCGCGGCGAAGGACGATCCGCTGTTCGCGCGGGCGGCGATGAAGGAGCTCGAGAAGACGCCGCCCTCCGGGGCCGCGCTCGGCGCCTTCGCCGACGCGCTCGTGCGCTGGGACGTCGGCGACGCGGAGACGGTGAAGCGCCTCCGCCGCCGCGGCGTGCTCGGCTTCTTCGAGGCGCTCGTCATGTACCGGAACGCGGTCCTCGGACACGGCGCGCAGCGCTCGCCCGCCTTCTACGAGGAGGCGGCCGCGATCTTGTTCGACGCGCTCGCGGAGGTCCTCCGCTCGCCGGGCCTCTTCGGCGGGCTCGTGCTCGCGGTCGCGGAGCTCGACGTCGACGCGCGCGGCAAGGGCGCACGCGCGACGTGGCGCGAGCTCCGCGGGATGGTGCCGGTGCCGCTCGGCGACGACGCGAAGGACGCGCGGCCGGGCGAGCTGTATTTCCGCGGCGAGCGCGGCGCCGTCTCGGTGCATCCGTTCGTGATCCTGCTCCACGAGGACGAGGCGGTCCGCTTCGCGTTCCTGAACCGCGCGGTGGAGAAGAAGGAGCAGATCCAGCGCGCCGACTACCTCGACTACCGCACGAGCAACGTGGTCGACGACGTCGACGCGGTCGTCGCGCTCTCCGGCGTGCTCACGCGCCTCCGCGGCAAGCCCGCGAGCGCCGACGCGGTGAAGGAGCTCGCGCAGACGATCGGGCCGGCGGCGGTGGCGACGGAGGCGCGCACGGATTGGATTGGCCGCGTCGTCGCGGACAAGTATCGAATCACCGGCACGCTCGGCGAAGGCGGGATGGGCACGGTCTACGCCGCCGATCACGTCGAGCTGCCGCGCAGCTACGCGGTGAAGACGATCCTTCCGCATCTCGCGCGCAACGAGGAGCTGGTCGAGCGGTTCCGTCGTGAGGCCTTCGCCGCGGCGAAGCTGCGTCATCGCGGCATCGTCGACGTCGTCGACTTCGGCCGCGCCGACGACGGCACGGTGTACATGGTGATGGAGCGGCTCGAGGGGCGCTCGCTCGACGAGGTCTCGGAGCTCCCGGTCGATCGTGTGATCGCGATCGCGAAGGAGGTCCTCGACGCGCTCGCGGTCGCGCACGAGGCGGGGCTCGTCCATCGCGACCTCAAGCCGGCGAACCTCTTCGAGACCGCCGACGGCGGCGTGAAGGTCCTCGACTTCGGCATCGCGAAGATGACGAGCGCCGGCGACGAGCCGGAGCTGACGAGCGCCGGCGCGGTCCTCGGGACGCCGCTCTACATGGCGCCGGAGCAGGTCACGTCCTCGGCCGGCGTCGACGCGCGCGCGGATCTCTACTCGCTCGGCGCGACGCTCTATCGCCTCCTCACCGGCACGACACCGGCGGCGACCGCGAGCATGCACCTCGTCGTCGCGAAGGTCGCAGCCGGCGACATCGAGCGCGACGCGCGCAAGAAGCGCCCCGACGTCCCCGCCACGCTCGCACGCACGATCGCACGCGCGCTCGCAAAGGCCCCCGCCGACCGCTTCGCGTCCGCGAAGGAGATGCGCGCCGCGCTCGACCACGCCGACGACGCAGCCGCCACGAAGGAGACGCGCGCGCTCGGCGAGGACGACGCACGCGCCACGAAGGAGACGCGCGCGCTCGGCCACGAGGACGAAACCGCAGACGTGGAGCTGCCCGGCCCCGTGACGCGCGGCGCGACGGAGCGCGCTCCGAACGACTCGGCGCCGCCTGGACCGGTGACGCGCGGCGCGAGCGAGCGCGCTCCCGGTGAGTCGGCGACGGGCGAGCCGGTGAGGCGCATCGCGCTCGTCGTCGTCGCGTTGCTCGTGCCGGTGCTCGGGTTCATGCTCCTCCGCAAGCACGCGACCGATCCGGCGCCGCCGCCGATCCCGGGACCGCCGCCGCCGGCGCCCGCGCCGGTCGATGCATCCGTCGACGCCGCGCCGCCGCTCGAGACCGGCCCGCTCTCCGCGGAGGCGATCCACAAGCGCTACGCCGCGTCGGTCGTGTACCTCGATCTCGTCGATGGCAAGGGCGAGCCCTCGGCGGGCACGGGCTTCGTCGTCGATCGCCATGGTCTCATCGCGACGCCGTCGCACGTCGTCGATCCGAAGACCAAGGTGAAGGTGCTCTTCAAGAACGGCGCCGAGGTCGACAAGACCTCGATGGTGCTCTTCGCGGAAGACAAGACGCTCACGCTCCTCCGCGCCGACGTCGCACACCCGTCGGCGGGCACGGTGCCGGAGCTCACGCCGCTGCCCATCGCCTCGAGCGACGACCTCGAGCTCGGCGCGCGCCTCGTCTCGCTCGGCTACCCGGGCACGAAGGAGCTCGCGCTCCGCGAGGGCGTGATGTCCTCGAAGCGACCGCTCCCCAAGTACGACTGGTTCGGCGCGACGCTGCCGATCCAGATGGGCGAAGGCGGTGCCCCCGTCCTCGACGCCGACGGCCGCGTCGTCGGCATGGTCGCGGCGATGACGAAGACGGAGGCGCTCGTCCTCCCCGCGAGCGCCTTCCGCGGCGCCGTCACGCGCGAAGCGGCGCGCTGATCGTCCGACTGTGCGCAGGCGATCGTGAGCGTTCGGGCGGCGTCACCCTTCGGGGTCGACGCCGAGCGCTCTCAGCCGCTCCGCGAGCGCGTCCGCGCGGGCCTTCTCCCCGTCCGCGCGGGC
>JAHBWE010000039.1 GCA_019637155.1 Labilithrix sp.
CCTCGGCGAGCGCCTCGATCGCGTGCCCGCAGTGCGGCCACGTCAACGCGCCGTCGAACCTCTTCTGCGGGTCCTGCGGCTTCCGCCTCGGCGGCGCGGCGGCGCCGGCGCCGAAGCCCTCCGGCTCCGCCGCCGCGGCCGCGAGCGGGCCGACCATCCACCTCACCGCGCTGCGCGCCGACGGCAGCGAGGCCGGCACCTACGCGCTCCCGGCCGGCACCGTCACCGTGGGTCGCGAGACCGGCAGCATCTTCGCCGGCGACAGCTACCTCTCCCCGCGCCACGCGACCTTCAAGCAGTCGGGCGGACGCTACACGGTGAAGGACGAGGCCTCGCTCAACGGCGTCTACAAGAAGCTCGTTCGCGACGTCCCCGTCGAGCTCCGCCCGAACGAGATGTTCCGCATCGGGCAGGAGATCATCAAGTACGAGCCGCTCCAGAAGGAGACCCCGGGCGCGGACGGCGTCGAGCGCCTCGGCTCGCCCTCGAAGGGCTACGTCGGTCGCATCGCGCTCGTCATCGGGCGCGACGTCACCGGCAACGCGTTCCCGATCCCGGAGACGGGTGTGCACCTCGGCCGCGAGCGCGGCGACGTGCTCTTCCCCGAAGACGGCTACGTCTCGGGCCTGCACTGCCGCCTCTCGTGGGAGGGCGGCCGCCTCATGCTGACCGACCTCGGGAGCTCCAACGGCTCGTTCCTCCGCCTGCGCGAAGAGACGGACATCAAGAGCGGCGACGTCCTCTTGATGGGCCAGCAGCTGTTCCGCGTGGCGGTCTGAGGATGGCGGCCGGGGGGACGCCGAAGACGATCCGCGTCGTCGCGGCGGTCCTCGAGCGCGACGGCAAGTACCTCATCACGCAGCGCCGCGCGACCGCGGTACTCCCGCTCATGTGGGAGTTCCCGGGCGGTCGCGTCGAGGCGGACGAGACCGATCAGCAAGCGCTCGAGCGCGAGCTCCGGCATCGCCTCGGCGCGTCGATCGCGGTCGGGAAGCTGATCTCCTTCGTCAGCCACCCGTACGAGCACTACGTCGTCGACCTCTTCCTCTACGAGTGCACGCTCACGTCCGAGTCGCTCGAAGCGCTCGCGGTGAACGCGTACAAATGGGTCGCGAGCGGCGACTTCGATCAGTACCCGTTCACGCCCGCCGACGAGGCAAGCATGAACAAGCTGCTCGGCGTCTGAGCGCGCCTCACGTCTCGACGATCGGCCCGAGCGCGAGGACGCGTTCGCCCGCGAGCTCGAGGAGGACGCGCTCGCGCGGAGGGAGGAGCGCGGCGAGCGCGGCGGCGGCGGCCTTCGGCGGATCGAGGACCGGCACCGCGCGCTGGGGCGTCGTCGCGAGGACGACCTCGGCCTCGTCGCGGACCGACGCGTCGAGGAGCTCCCGCAGCTCCGCGACCGCGACGTCGAAGCCGCCGAGGACGTCCACGAGCTTCGCCGCGTGCGCGTCGGTCCCGGTGTAGACGCGGCCGCGCGCGCGCTGCTCCACCTCCGGCTCCGGCAGCGAGCGGCCCACCGCGACCACGCCGACGAACGCGCGGTACGTCGCGTCGAGCTCCTTCGTGAGCGCGGCGCGGTCGTCGTCGTCGAGCGGCCCCACCGCCGAGAGGAGCGACGCGCGCGCGCCGCGCGAGACCTTCTCCTCCGTCACCCCGAGCTTCGCGAAGAGGCCGTCGAGCGAGAGGCGCGCCGCGACGACGCCGATCGAGCCGGTGATCGTCGTCGGCTGCGCGACGATGCGCTTCGCCGGCGCGGCGACGTAGTAGCCGCCGCTCGCGGCGACGTTCGCCATGCAGCAGACGACCGGCTTCTCGCGCGCGAGCTGCACGATCTCGTGGTGCATCCGATCCGAGGCGAGCGCGCTCCCGCCGGGAGAGTCGACGTGGAGGATCACGCCGCGGACGCGCTGATCCTTCCGCGCCGCGCGCACCATCCGCCCCACCCGCTCGTCGGTCGAGAGCGCGCCGAACGCCCCCGCCACGTGCGTGATCGGGCCGTGGATCGGGATGACCGCGATCGCGGAGGCGCGCCCGAGGCGGCGAACGAGCGGGCGCTTCACGCGCGCGAGGTAGCCGCCCGCGTCGACGAGGTCGGTCACGCGCGCGAGCCCCAACTTCACCGGCACCTCGTCGTCGTAGGCGAGGTCGTCGGCGAGGCCGGCGTCCACCGCCGCGCGCCCGAAATAGGGCGCCTCGTCGATCATCGCGACCGCCCGCTCGCGCGAGACGCCGCGGCCCTCCGCGATCGCCTCGGCGAGGGCGTCGTGGAACGACTCGACGATGCGCTCGAGCTGCGCGCGCTGCTGCGGGCTCATCGAGTCGCGGACGAGCGACTCGCCGGCCGACTTGAACTCGCCGCACGCGAAGACCTGCGGCTCGATCCCCGCCTTGTCGAGCGCGCTCTTCACGTAGACGGAGCCGGAGCGGAACCCGAGCGGCATGAGGTGCGTGGTCGGCCCGAGAAACACCTTGCTCGCGGCGCTCGCGACGTAGACCTCCTTGCTCCCGCCGCCCATCGGGAGGTGGACGGCGACCTCCTTCCCCGCCGCCCGCGCGCGCGCGAGGATCGCGCGGAGCGACGCCGCCGCGCCCATCCCCGCGCCGAGCGAGCGGATCGTGACGAGGAGCCCCTTCACGCGATCGTCGGCGCTCATCGCGCGGACGGCCTCGTCGAGGCGATGGAGCGAGACCGCCTTCTGCGCGCGGACCTGGAGCAGGCGCTTCCAGGAGCGCTCGGGCGCGACGAGGTCGACGACGGGCCCGTCGATCGTCACGCCGAGCCACGTCCCGGGCCGAACGGCGCGCCCGCGCTGGAGGAGACGCAGCGGCAGGAGCAGGAGATCGAGGAGGAGACCGAGCAAGCGGAGGACGACCATCGCCCCGCCACCTTACCGCGCGGAGAGGGACCGGCTACTCTCCCGGAGTGGAGCCCGCACGAAAGCGCGCGACAATCGAGGATCTCCTCGCGTTGCCGGACGATGCGCGGGCCGAGCTCATCGAAGGCGCCATCGTCCATCTGCCGCCGCCGCTCCCCGAGCACGGCCGCGCGCAGCGCACGATCGGACGATACGTCGGCGGCCCGTTCGACGACGATCACGGACGCGGTGGGCCCGGCGGTTGGTGGATTCTGCCGGAGGTCGAGGTCGAGCTCGCGGGAAGGATCGTCCGTCCGGACGCGAGCGGATGGCGCCGCGAGCGACTTCCTTCTCCGTGGGGAATGCGGCCCATCCGTGTCGTGCCCGACTGGATCTGCGAGGCCCTCTCGCCGTCGAACGAAGGGCACGATCGCGTGTACAAGGCCAACCTCTACGCCGGCGCGGGCGTCGCGTTCTACTGGATCATGAGCCCCTCCGAGCGGGTCGTCGAAGCGCTCGAGCTACGCGACGGAAGCTGGTTCCGGCTCGGCGCATGGACCGCGGGCGAGACCGCGCGCGTTGGTCCGTTCGACGCCATCGAGCTCGACATCGAGCGTCTGTTCCCGCCCATGTGAGGCGCGGATACCGGGTATCATCTCGGCGCTGTGAGTCTCCCATGACGACCCTCGCCGGCTGGGGCGCGAACGTGCGCTCCGAATGCGTCTACAAGGAGCCGGAGACACCGGAGCAGCTCGCCGCGATGATCGACCGGGACGGGACGATCGCGCGCGGGCTAGGGCGGAGCTACGGCGACGCCGCGCTCAACGCGGGCAAGCTCGTGCTCGGGACGCGGATGATGAACCGGCTCGTCGGGTTCGATCCCGAGACCGGCGTCCTCGCGTGCGAGGGCGGCGTCAGCCTCGCGGAGATCATCCGCGTCTTCGGGCCGCGCGGCTGGTTCCCGATGATCACGCCGGGGACCAAGTTCGTCACCGTCGGCGGCTGCATCGCGAACGACATCCACGGCAAGGCGCACCACGCGCAGGGCTCCTTTTCGAGCTGCGTCGACGCGATGACGGTGCTCCTCGCGAGCGGCGAGGTCGTGACCGCGAGCCGGACCGAGAACGCCGATCTCTTCTGGGCCTCGTTCGGCGGGATGGGCCTCCTCGGCGTCGTGCTCACGGCGACGATCCGCCTCCGCCGCATCGAGACCACGTACTTCCGGCAGAAGAAGATCATCGCGTACGACCTCGAGGGGATGATGGACGCCCTCGACGAGAACGATCACGCGTTCCCCTACTCCGTCGCGACGCTCGACATCATGGGGACCGGGACGCGGCTCGGCGGCGGCGTCCTCGTGGTGGGCGACCACGCGACGCGGGAGGAGCTGCCGGAGGAGCTCGCCGGCGCGCCGCTCTTGCTCTCCCCGTCGAAGCCGAAGCTCGGGGTCCCGTTCGAGATGCCGGAGATCGCGCTCAACCGCGCGAGCATCGCCGTCGTCAACGAGCTGATCCTGTTCATCCAACGGAAGCCGGGCGCTTATGCCCATTACGAGAACTTCTTTTATCCCCTCGACATGATCGCGGACTGGTACCGCGGATACGGCCACAGCGGCTTTACGCAGTACCAATTCGTGATTCCGTTCGCCGACGCGAAGAAGAAGATGCGCCAGCTCCTCGAGGTCATCCTCTCCGCCGGCGAGCTGCCGTTCCTCAACATCCTGAAGCGCATGGGCAAGGAGAGCGGCGGCCTCCTCTCCTTCCCGCGCGAGGGCTACACCTTCGCGATCGATTTCCCGATCCGCCCCGGCACCGTCGCGCTGCTGCGGAAGCTCGACGCGATGATCCTCGACGCGGGCGGCCGCATCTACCTCGGCAAAGACTCTTACGTCGAGGCGGACACCTTCCGCGCGATGTACCCCCGCCTCGACGAGTGGCTCGCGCTCAAAGCCAAGTACGACCCGAAGAACGTCTTCACCTCGGACCTGGGCCGCCGCGTCGGCCTCGTCCCCGGCTAGCGTCAGCGCGAACGGGAGCGCGAGCGCCGCACGGCGGGCTTGCTCGGCCGATCGCCCTTTGCGCGGACCTTGTTTCGAACTACCAGGCGGCCAAAGAGGCGGGCCAAGCTCTCAGCGGGCGGCGGGGACGAGGATGCGGGCGCGCTGCTTGGCGACGGTGATGCGGAGCTCGCCGGAGGGCGGGACGGTGAACGTCGCCTGATCGGGGTCGAGGACGTCGATGAGCGAGGTGTTCGCTGCGGTCGTCGTCATCACGACGCCCTCGTTCGAGGTCGAGCTGTCCTTGCGGTCGTTCGTGTTGAGGACGACGAGCGCGTACTCGTCGCCGACCTCGCCGCCGGTGCGCTCGTAGGCGAAGATGCCGGCGTCCTCTTCGGCGCCGGTGTGGCTGCTCGCCCAGACGATGTTCGTGTCGCCGCGGCGGAGCGCGGGGTACTGCTGGCGGATGCGCGCGAGCTTGGCGAAGTGGCGGAACGTGTCGTTGCTCCGGTTGAAGCCGGTGTTCCAGAGCACCTCGCGGTTCGCGGGATCGTTGCCGCCCGCGAACTCCTGCTCCGTGCCGTAGTACATGCACGGGATCCCCTCCTCCGTCATGAGGAGCGTGAGCGCGTTGCGGAGGGCGTCCTTGTTGCCTTGCGCCTCGAAGAGGAAGCGCGCGACGTCGTGGTTGTCCATGAAGTTCACGAGCGCGCGGGCGGGGGAGACGCCGATGCCGTCCACCTGCGGCTCGTCGTTGTAGCGCTCGCGCCGCGCCTCCCAGAGCGCCTTGATCTTCTCGGTGCCCTGCTGCTTCATCGCGTCGTGCGCGTACATGAAGACGTCGCGGAATACCTGGTAGTGCTGCGAGAAGTAAAAGACGCTGTCGAGCATCCCCGGCTTCACGTAGCGGCTCAGGATCTCCTCGTTGCCGTCGAAGGCCTCGCCGAACATGAGGAAGTTCCGTTTGTTCTGCGGCTTGAGGCGCGCGCGGACCTTGCCCGCGAACTCGGTCCAGAAGTCCTCCTCGACGTGCTTCACCGTGTCGATGCGGAAGCCGTCGAGGTCGAGGAGCTCGACCCAGCGCGTGTACTTGTCAATCAGCTCCGCCCGGACCTCCGGGTCCTCCGTCGCCACGTCCTTGAGGCCGCCGGGGAAGTCGCCGAGCTCGGTCTGCTTCCGCTCCTCGTAATTGATGATTCGTCCGAATCCGTGATACGCGCGCGCGGTCCCGAGGATGCCCGCCGGCGGCACGCGGTTGATCTCCGGCATCTGAAAGAAGATGAGCGGCGCGCGCCCCGCCGGCCCGAGCGACGTGAACGCCTGCACGCCCTTCGGGTCCCAGTCCGGATCGTATTCGGTAATGCGCGAGAGCGGGGTCTTGCTCGACACGACCGGGAGCTCGCCGCTGCCGCCGATGTAGATGTCGGGATTCCCGTTCAGGTTCGTGTCGTAATAAAAGAGCTGCCCCATGTGATTCGTGACGATGTCGAGCACGATCTTGAGGCCTTGATCGTGCGCCATCGCGATCATCCGCCGGAGCTCGCTGACGTCGCCGAAGTGGGGATTGACCTGGGTGAGGTCCTGCGCCCAATAACCGTGATACGAGTCGACGTCGGCGTCGGTCTCGACGTTCTTCACGATGGGGGAAATCCAGAGCGTGGTGACGCCCAGCTCTTTGATGTAGTCGAGGTGCTCGGCCATGCCGCGCCAGTCGCCGCCCTGGAACCGCGCGAGCGCGCCGGGCCGGACCATGTAGTCGTTGTTGACGTCGCCGTTGGCGAAGCGGTCGATGAGGACCTGGTAGATGACCTCGTCGCGCCAGTCGCCCACGTGGGTGCCGAGCGTCGGCTGCGCGTGCTCGTCCGAGACCGAGACGCAGCCCGTCTCCGGCACGACGGCGGCGCCGAGGACGAGCATTCCGAGAGCGAGGACCTTGGACTTCATGATCGGTCTCACGGATACGAAGAGGAGTTGAACCACCACTCGGCGCCGAGGCCGATGAAGTGCTCGACGCTGCGCTGCGAGAACGGGTCCTCGATCGCGTACAGCGCGCGCGCCCCGGCGCTGCGGAGGCTCGCGTTGTAGAGGAGGCGGATCTGCGGGCGCTTGAACGTACCTTTCCCCGACGGCGAAAAGTACGGAATGATGCCGGCCTTGAGCACGGACGCGGTGAGCGGCCCGTCGCCGTTCGGGTCCTGGATCGCGATCCGCCGCGCCTGGTAGCTGCCCTCGACCGAGATGCCGAAGTAGTCGCCGAGGAAGACGCTCGGGCGGAGCACGACGACACCTTCGTCGTACTTCTGGGTGGAGGTCTCGGCCGGGCCGGCGTCGCGGAAGAAGCGAACATAGGCGGCGCCGGTGAACGCGACGAGGTCGTTCTCCCAGTTGCCGGAGAGCGCGACCTGCGTCTCGCTCGCGCCGCTCACGCTCCGATCGAGCTCGAACGTGATCGGCGCCGCGAGCGGATCGTAGGCCGCGATGCCGCGCGCATAACGCATCACGAGCGAAGCGTACGTGTCGCGCTTGCCGGCGAAGTAGGTGAGCTGGGAGCCGAGGAGGAAACCGAAGTCGCCGGGGAGGCCGCGATCGCGCTGCGTGAGCGGATCGCGGAGGACGCCGGCGGCGACCTGATGGAGCTCGCCGTAGAGGACGACCTTGAAGCCGGCGGGTCCGCCGCCCGGGCGGACGAAGTGCGTCACCTTCCCCGTCTCGATCGTGCGCGGGCGATCGAGCTTCGTGACGTCGACGGTGCCGAAACCGAACGGCGCGACGACCGGCACCTGCTGGAACTGGTACGGGTTGTCGAGCCGCTGCTGTCCGACGTGGCCCTGCAGGATCGTCTCCTGCGAGCCGTCGGCCGACTTGTAGACCGGTCCGCCGACGCCGCCGCCGATCGTGTTCTGGTTGTCGAGCGGCCACCAGTTCAGGAGGTAGATGTCGTCGCCGCGGTACATGCGCGAGCCGGCCCACAGCGTGAGCTTGTCGTAGGTGCCCTGCGCGTAGAGGTTGCGGACGCCGATGCTGTTGGCCGGGTTGCCCGTGAAGTGGAAGAACGGCGGGAAGAGCGCGAGCGTCGCGACGATGCGCGTCTTGACGCGAGGGTTGAACGTGTCCTCGCGGCGCAGCTCGAGCTCGCCGTAGCTGCCTTCGTCGACGATGCGGGGGCCGAACGCGACGATGTTCGTGCCGCGTCCGGTGCTGCCGCGGAGATCGCTCGCCGCCCAGACGCGGCCGTAGGACCCGAACACGAAGCCCCCCTCGTGGCTGGAGGGCGGCTCCTCCAGCGTGCCGCGGACGGGCTGGTTTCCGCGCGCGAGCGCGGGCGACGACGTCGCGCCCGGGATCGACGGCGCGCTCGTGTCGGACGTGATGGGTCCGTCGCTCGCGGGCGCGGGCTTCGGTCCGTCGCTCGCGGGCGCGGACGCGGGCGCGGGCTTCGGCTCCTGGACCTCCGGCTCCGCCGGCGCCTCGCGCTTCGGCGCGCGCCCCTGCGCGCTCGCGAGGCTCGGCGTCGCGAGGACGAGCGCAACGGCGAGCAGGATCCGAGGCCGCACGGGGTCCGCACCTAGCACGGGTGCGGAGGGCGGTCCCGAAAAAGGTGACTCAGACCTGCGTGACGCAGGTCGAATCGCTGGCCATTCGGTAGGCGATAGGCCTCCGCAGGCGTAAAATCTCCGTCGTGAGACGCCTCCACGGGTCTTTCTTCATGCTTTTCCTCCTCGCGCTCGCGGCGTGTGCGCCGCCGGACGACGTGGGCACGCGTCCGCTCTCGTCGCGCAAGGGCAACGACGACCGCGCGTCGGACGAGATCGTCGAGGAGCGGAAGGAGAAGGAGGAGGCGCCGTCGACGACGGAGCCCGTCGTGAACGAGCCGGTCGAGACGGCCCCGGGCGGGATGGCGACGACGTACGCGGGGACGCTCGACGCGACGCCCACCGTGCGGTTCGGCGGACAGGGCACCGGCGGCAACTTCTGCAACTACGACGTCACGCTGAAGAACGTCGCGATCGAGGTCACGGTGCTGCCGAGCGGTCAGGTCATCGCCGCGACGGTGCGGGACACGATGATCGAGGCGAGCGTGCCGCCGTGCACCTACTCTCCGGCGCCGCCGTCGGACCAGACGTTTTCGTTCACGACGATGACGGAGACCAGCGCGGGCGAGAGCCAGCTCGCGTTCAAGGGCGCGGCGGGCAACCGGCCCGCGACGTCGCTCGTCGTCGACCTCAAGAAGGTCGGCGGCTCCTACGAGGCGTCGGCGACGTGGCATCGCACCGACCAGCCCGATCCGCTCGACTGGACGGTGAAGACGAAGATCACGCTCGGGCCGCGTTGACCCGTGCTGCGCCGCGCGCTCCTCCTCGTCACGCTCGCGCTGCTCGCGCCGGCCTGCGGAGCGTCCGACGACGAAGGCGTGAAGCCGCTCTCCACGCGGAACGGCACGTCGTCGTCGTCGTCATCGTCCGGCGGCAGCGACGACGACGACGACAGCGTCCTGCCGGAGCTCGACGCGGGCTCCCCGGACACGGGGTCGGGCCCCAGCGAGCAGGCCTCGAACTTCCGCGGCATCCTCTCCGCGACGCCGACGGTGCCGTTCGGCGGCGTCGCCCCGCACTGCAGCTACGACGTGACGATGCGGAACGTCGAGATGGAGCTCGTCATCACGCCGTCCGGCTCGGTGATCAGCGGCAGCGCGAAGAACGACATGGTCGAGCGGCTCGTCGGCACGTGCATGTACGCGCCCCTCGGCTCGAAGCCGCAGACCTTCGCCCTCGCGCAGGTGAACGGCCCGGACCTCACCTTCCGCGGCAGCGGCGGCCCGCGCACCGAGCTCCGCGCGACCCTCACGAAGACCGGCGCGTCCTGGGAAGCCGCCGTCACCTGGGAGCGCCTCGACCAGACCGCCGACCTGAAATGGGTCGTAAAGTCGAAGCTCACGCTCGGCCCGAGATGAAAAGAGACGCGGAAAAAGCGTCGCGGCGGCTTGCTCGTCACTCATGCCTGAGGTACGTGAACGCCGCCGTGAAGCTGTCGCTCGTCGTTCCATTCATGCTCTTGGGATCAGGGGTCCTCGCCGCGGCCTGCTCGTCGTCGGACGGGGACGGGCCGAACGCGGAGCCCGACGGCGGGGTCATCGGCGGCAAGAAGGGCGGCGTCGTCGTGCAGCCGGAGGGTGGCACGCCGGGGCCCAACGGCAAGGTCGAGAGCGACATCGTGTTCGCCGACGGCGCGAAGTTCGCGGCGCGGCCGTGCGGGACGACGATCCGGTACGAGGGGCCCGGCAACGACGTGAAGATCGCGGGCGAGTTCACGTCGCCGCCGTGGGCCGAAGGCGCGCAGGCGCTCACGAAGACGGGCAGCGCGTTCGAGATCACGATCGCGCCGAGCGCGACGGCCGCGCCGGGGCAGGTCTACGGCTACAAGCTGATCGTCGACGGCAACTGGCACATCGACCCGGCCAACAAGTACCGCAAGATCGTCGGCGGACAGATGAACTCGGGGCTCGTGCTGCCGGCGTGCGAGGCCGGGCCCGAGCTCCGCTCCGGCAAGGTCGCGATCGACGGCGGCACGATGAAGGTCCGCGTCGACGTGCTCGGCGCGTCGGACAAGGAGCCCGTCGATCGCGTGAAGGCGAGCTTCGACGGCGCGCCCGTCGCCGACGCGAACGTCGTCGCGATCGACGCCGAGAACGGCGCGATCGAGCTCGAGTACAAGGCGCTCGCCAAGGGCAAGCACACGCTGTCGCTCCGCGCGCTCGACAAGAAGGAGCGCGAGTCCGAGCCGATCGATCTCCCCTTCTGGGTCGAGGACGAGGTCTTCGACTACCAGGACGGGGTCATGTACATGATCCTGCTCGACCGCTTCGCCAACGGCGAGAAGGCGAACGACGCGCCGGTCGCGAGCGGCGTGCACTACGACGCGGACTGGCACGGCGGCGACCTCCAGGGCGCGACGAAGGTGCTCGAGAGCGGCTACTTCGAGAAGCTCGGCGTCCGCACGATCTGGCTCTCTCCGACCAACGAGCAGACGAGCAAGTGGCACTACGGCGACGGCGGTCAGCTCTTCAGCGCGTACCACGGCTACTGGCCGGTGAAGGCGCGCTCGGTCGAGCCTCGCTTCGGCGGGAACGACGCGCTCAAGAAGTTCGTCACCGCCGCGCACGCGCGCGGCATCCGCGTGCTGCTCGATCTCATCAACAACCAGATCCACGAGGACCACGAGTACTTCAAGGACCACCCGGACTGGTTCCGCACCGCGTGCCAGTGCGGCACGCCCGGCTGCGGCTGGAGCGAGAAGCCGTTCGAGTGCCTCTTCCAGCCGTACCTCCCCGACATCGACTGGAACCAGCCCGGCTCGGAGAAGCAGTTCATCGCCGACGCGGTGAACTGGATCGCGGCGTACGACCTCGACGGCTTCCGCGTCGACGCGGTCAAGCACGTCGAGGCGAACAGCGTTTACAACATGCGCGCCGAGCTCGCGCGCCGCTTCGAGCAGGGCGGCGCTCGCGTCTTCATGGTCGGCGAGATCGCGGTCGGCGGCGGCGACAGCGGCACCTTCTTCGGTGAGAGCTTCTCGAGCGGCTACGACTGGATCAACGCGTACACCGGCCCGCAGGCGCTCGACGGCCAGTTCGACTTCCCGACCCGTCACTGGATGGCGGACGGCCTCCTCCGCGGCGACAAACCGCTCAACGAGATCGAGGACGCGATCCGGCACGGCGAGAACACGTACGTGAAGGGCAACCGCAACGTGCGGTTCCTCAACGGCCACGACAACGATCGCATCGCGAGCGTCGCGGCGATGGACCCGAAGCTCGGCTGCCGCTGGGCCGAGGGCTGCCGCGACGGCGACCTCCCTCCCCTCGCGTACACCGACCCGCAGGTCTACGTCCGCCTCAAGCGCGCGCTCACGGTGCTCTATTCGATCCCGGGCGTGCCGTACCTGTACCAGGGCGACGAGGTCGCGTTCGGCGGCGGCGGCGATCCCGACATGCGTCGCAACATGCTCTTCGACGGCGCGGGCGACGACCTCGTCGCGCTCGAGATGGCGCGTCCCGGCTCGCAGCCCCCGGTGCTCACGGCCGCGCAGCAGGACCTCCGCGCATGGACGCAGAAGCTCGGCGCCGCGCGCACCGGCTCACGCGCGCTCCGCCGCGGCGACCGCAAGACGCTCCTCAGCACGAGCGACCTCTGGGTCTACGCGTACCAGTCGGGTCCGAAGGAGATCGCCGTCGTCGCGATCAACCGCGGCGCCGCCGTGAGCGCTCGCCCCGTCGACCTGAACCAGCTCGACCTCGCCGGCGTCGCCTCCTGGACGAGCGCCCTCGGCACCGGCTCGTTCTCGACCAGCGGCACCCTCACCCTCGGCCCAGGCGAAGCCGCCATCTTCACCGCCAAGTAGCACTCGAACACCAAGTAGCGCTCGAACACGGGGCCCCAGAAGCGGCCGCGAATGCGGGCGCGAAGCGCCCCGAGCGCGCAGCGCGAGGGCCGCGAAGCCCCTGACGTTAATAAACCAGGACGTCGAGCTCGCCGGAGTCGACCTCGACCCAGTAGATCGCCCCCGCGACGGCGGCGATGCCGGAGGGGCGGCTTTGGTCGGGGCTCTTCACGAGCGACTCCGGCGCGCCGCCGGCGATCGGGACGCGCAGCACCTCCTCGCCGCCCTGGCGCGCGATGAAGGCGTCGGCGCCGAGGACGCTGACCGCGACGGGGCCGCCGCCTTCGAGGAGCGTCGTCCGCTCGCCGGTGCCGTCGTCGTTCACCGCGATGACGGCGTCGCTCTCGCCGTCGCTCCCGACGTAGATCCTGCCGTCGAGCCAGTCGATCTCCTCGGCGCGGTCGTACGAGAACAGGAGCTCCGGTCCGCCGGTGTTCGGGTACGTCATGCGGTACACGCCGCCGCCCGCGTTCGGGCTGGTGTAGCGCGTGTAATAGAGGTGCGTCGGCGAGAGCGCGACGCCGAGGATGTTCGGCGCGCCGACGACGAGCGCCGCGCTCCCGCCGCTCCGCGGCCAGCGACGGATCGAGCTCGTGGTGCCCTCGGCGAAGAACACGTCGGTCTCGGTCGCGTGCACGTAGGTGGCGTGGAGATCGGCGACGACGGTGCGGCGGTTCGTGCCGTCGAGGTCGAGCTCGACGAGGCCGCCAGCGTGACCGACGTAGACCTTGCCGCCGGCGACGCTCACGCCGAGCGGACCGTCGAAGTCGCGCGCGATCACGCTCACTCCGCACGTCCCGTTCGTGCACGCGCCGCCGAGGCAGTCGCGCCCGCACGCGCCGCAGTTCTTCGGATCGCTATCGGTGGGGAGATCGCAGACGGGCGGAGACGCGCCGTCGGGGATAGGGCCGGCGTCATCGAGCGACGGAGGACCGGCGTCGCCCGCGTCGGGGGCGGGCGAGCTCGCCGCGGGGCCGCCGGTGAGATCGCCGGTGTCGATCGTGAGCGAGCACGCCGCGAGGAGCGCGGCCCCGGCGAAGAGCGCGCGCGTCACGGCGGTGGGGTCTCCGGCGCGACGAGCGCGACGACCTCGAGCTCGGTGCGGCCGCGTGGGAGCGCGACCTCGCGCGTGTCGCCGACGCGCGCGCCGAGGAGCGCACGACCGAGCGGCCCATCGACGCTGCACCCTTCGCCGAGGAGCGCGCGCTCCGCCGCCGACACGAGGCGGTACTCGTGCTCGTGCTCTTGCTCGTCGCGCACGCGGACGACGACGCCGAGGAGCGCTCGATCGGGCGCGTCGATCGGCGGCACGATCTCCGCGAGCGCGAGCGCCTCGCGGACGCGCTCGTCGTCCGAGCGACGGAGCTTCGCGGCGCCGAAGGCGGTGAGACGAAACGGGCCCGTCGGGACCGCGAGCATCGTCGAGCTCGGCGGCTTCGCGAAGCCCGCGTCGTCGTCTTCCTTCGTGAACGCCTTGCTCACTCCATGGAGCTTACTCGCCGTAGAGGGCGAGCGCGGTGCGAACGTAGGCCGCCTCGCTCCAGACCAGCGGGACCGCGCTGAGCCACACCTGGTGCTCCTCGTCGAACTGCTCGCCGAGGGTGAGCGCGTCGGTCGCGTGCGCCTGCGCCGTCATCACGTCGAAGAGCGCGACCGCCTTGGCGCGATCGCCGCGCGCGAGGCGGTGGAGCGCGAGCCACGCCGACGCGACCGGCCAGGGCTGACCGCCGTAGTAAGCGTCGCCTTCGTAGCGACGCACCGAGCCGCCGGGCGTGCCGAGGCGCGAAGCGACGAGGTCGCCGACCTTCGCGACGCGCGGATCGTCGTCGGCGAAGACCTCGAAGCCGCCCTTGCCGAGCGCGAGGTTCGCGATCTCGAGACGCTCGTCGATCTGCTCGCGCCCGAAGAAGTCCTTCTTGGCGCCGCGCGCGAAGAAGCCGCCGCGCGCGACGAGGCGCTCGCCCATCGCCTTCTTGATGACCTCTGCACGCGCGTCGTAGCGAGCGCCGTCCTTGCCGAGCGCGCGCGCGATGCGGGCCGCACCTTCGAGGCCGGCGACGGCGGAGCCGTTCGCGTAGGTCCAGCTCGAGCCGGTCTCGAGCTCCCAAAGATCGCGCGACGGAAGGACGAGGCCACCCTCGGAGATCGTGACGAGGTGGTTCGCGGCGCGCTCGATCGCGGGCCAGCGCGCGGCGGCCCACGCCGTGTCGTTCGTCGCTTCGAGGACGCGCTCGACGCCCCACGGGAGCATGCCGGGTTGATCGTTCTCGTTGCCGTCGCGACCGAAGTCGAAGAACGCGCGGCTCGCGTCGGGGAGGTAGTTGATCGCGAAGCTGCCGTCCGGCTTCTGGAGCTTCTCGAGGAGCTCGAAGAACTCCTTCGCCTCGGGGACGAACCCGGCCTCGAGCATGTCGACCGCCGTCTTCGCTCCGTCGCGCGGCCACACCAGCTTGTAGACGGGGCTCGTGAGGGTGGAGGCCGCGACGAACGCGCCGTTGTCGACGCGGTGCTGCAGGATCGTGATGAGCGCGCGGCGGTAGACCTCGCGCGCGTCCTCGGGGAGGCGCGCGGGGTACGTCGCGCGCGCGAGCTCGGCCGCCCATCGCGCGGCGTCTTCTCGCTGCGCCGCCGGGAACGAGGTCGCGGCGCGCGCTTCGCGGAGCGCGGTCGCCTCGTCGGCGCCCATGCCGATCGCGTACGTGATCGCGCCCGACTCGCCGGGTCCGAGCGCCGGCAGCCGATGCACCATCACGCCGTTGACGCCGCCGAGCCCGGCGTCCTCGGTCTTGCGGCACGGCGCGAGCTTCAGGTCGTCCTCGGCCGCCATGCGCGCGTCGCGCTCGTCGCCGAACGGGATCAACACGTGGCCGCAATGGGCGATGGTGGGCGCGCGATCGGCGACGGTGGCGACCGCCGCGCGCGCGCCCTCGTCGGACTGGAGGAGCGCGCCGGACGCGGCGTCGTAGCGGAGGCGATCGCCCTGCGGAAAGTTGCCGATCGCGTAGTAGGCGTAGAACGCGAGGTCGACGTCCTCGAGCCGGCCGCGGCCGGTGTTCTTCACCGTGACGCGACGCACGTGCGCGTCGTTCTTCGGCCGCACGACGTCCTCGATCGTGATCGCAACGCCGTCCTTCGCGAGCTCGGTGACAACGAGCCCGGTGTCGGGGACGATGCGTTGCCCGGTGAGCGCGAGGTCGTGGGCCCAGCGGAGCTTCTGCCCGCGCGTCTTGATCCCGACGTACGAGTCCCAGAGGTTGTCGGCGGCGTAGTGCGGCCAGTACAGCTCGACGAGCGCGCCGGCCTTGGCGCCGCGCCCGTCCCCCATCCCGCGCGTCACGTTCTCGCCGGCCGCGCGCGAGACGACGGACATGAGCGATCCGTTCCCGAGCTGCGAAAAGTTCGGCGGGTTCCCCATCGTCGCGGAGAGGGGCTCCCAGGAGACCTGATCGGCGCTCGCGGCCGCCTCCTCTTCCGCCGCAGCGGAGGAGCAAGCGACGAGCCCAAGCATCGCGGCGACAGCAAGGCGACGAGACATGATCGGGGGTGATCAGCATGAGGTATGCCGATGTAGGACAACCCTTTGCCCCAAGAATTGCGCAGGATTTCGCGTGATCGATTCGTTCGCCGGTGGATCTTTACGGTGACAATGTGGGGCACTGTAACCCCACCGAGGGAGGTGCCGGGCGCCACCGTGGAGCCCGCCCTCGGAGGCCGCGCCTGCAGGAGCGACCTCCCTCCGGGTTACCTTGATTCGTCCATAAATAATGCTATGCTGAATGAATGAAGCAGCTCGCGCTCGAAGGTGTCGAGGGACGGCGCCGGAAGCGGCGGCCTCGAGGGGCGCCGCGCCTCGGGCGGCCGCCGCGGCCGGAGCGCGTCGGGATGCTGCCGCATGTCGCGCGGCCCGAGCATGTCGAGGGTCACCCCGTGCACGTGTCGATGAAGCGTGTGCGGCTCGGCCCGAACCTGCGAGCGCAGCGCGTGCACCTGGCGATCGTCGAGCAGATCGCTCGCGCGGTGAAGCGCGGGGTCAAGGTCGTGCACTACTCCATCCAGGAGGACCACCTGCACCTGATGGTGGAGGGCGCGAGCAAGCAGGACCTCGCGCGCGGGCTGAAGCTCCTGTTCTCGCGCATCGCCTTCGCGGTGAACCGCGTCGCGCGGCGTCACGGCAGCCTCTTCCGCGAGCGCCATCATCGCCGCGCGTTGACGACGCCCACCGAGGTCCGCAACGCGCTCGTCTACATCCTCTTCAACGCGCGCAAGCACGCCCTCGCAGACGGCAGCTACCGCGCGGCGTTCTTCCGTTTCCTCGACGACAAGAGCTCTGCCCCCTGGTTCGAGGGATGGCACGCGTCGTTCGCGCCGTACCCACGCATCATCGAGCGCGCTCGCGAGCACTGGCCAGGCAAAGCTCCGATTCACCCTCCAACGACATGGCTCGCGGCAAAGGGCTGGCAACGCGCCGGCGGCCCCCTCCGCTTCGACGCCCTCCCACGCCTGCAGCACTGAGCGACGACGCGCCTCGCCACCGGCCCGGCACGCGACGACGACCCTCCGCTTCAACGCCCTCACGCGACGGCGTCCCCTCGCCGCCATCGGCCGGCACGCGACGACGACCCTCCGCTTCAACGCCCTCACGCGACGGCGTGCCTCGCAGCCATCGGCCGGCACGCGACGGTGGCCCTCCGCTTCAGCGCCCTCGCCGCACGGCCGGCACGCGACGCCGGCCCCTCCGCTTCGACGCCCTCCCGCACCAGCACTGAGCGACGACGCGCCTCACCACCGGCCGGCCGCGACGGTACCTCCGCTTCGACGCCCTCCCGCACCTGCAGCACTGAGCGACGACGCGCCTCACCACCGGCCGGCACGTGACGGCGGCACCTGCAGCACTGAGCGACGTGCCTCGCCGCCATCAGCCGGCACACGCCGGGCGGCCCCTCCCCTTCAACTTCAACGCCTTCCCGCGCCTGCAACACTGAGCGACGACGTGCCTCGCCGCCATCGGCCGGCACGCGACGGCGGCACCTCCGCTTCGACGCCCTCCCGGGCTTGCAGCACCGAGCCCCCGCCGGGCAGGAGAGGAAAGGAGAGTACGCGCTACGGCACTGAACCCCGCGCACGTTGGACCGGAAAGGAAGGTGCTACGCGATGGCGGCTATGAGCCGCTCACGTTGGACTGGAAAGGAAGGTGCTACGCGACGGCGGCTATGAGCACGCGCTCGTTGGACTGGAAGGAAGGGCGGGCGCGACGGAGCCTGCAACGGTGGGTCTGCGCCGCAAGGCTGCTCCCTGATAGCGGGCGGTTCGTATGAAGGGCGGGGAGCGTTCGTGAGGCGGGGGTGGGGGCGCGCGGGGGGGGGAAGCTTCGGCGTGATGTTGCCGCGAGGCGTTGCGAACGGCTGATCCTCACAGCGCCCCTGACCAAAGGCGTAGCGAAAGGCCGGCTACTCGTGCTGGCCTAAAAAATCCTCCTCGAGTGGCGACGACCTTTTGGACGAGAAGCTCCCGGCGCTACGACACGGTCGACTCGGAAGGAGCGGCTTACGGGCCCGGACGCGATTCGCCTTTGCCGAGGATGAGGAGGCCGCCGGGGACGAGCGGGAGGCGATCGAGGAAGGCGCGCTGCGAGGGCTCGTCGAAGTACGTGAAGACGGCGTTGCGGCAGAGGACGAGGTCCTGCGGCGCGGGAGGGACGAACGTGCGGAGGTCGCGCGCCTCGAAGTGGACGCCCGCGCGGAGGTCGGCGCGGAGGCGCAGCTCGGCGACGGCGGGCTCGGCGACGGCGGACGCGGCGACGGCGGACGCGGCGACGGCGGACGCGGCGACGGCGGACGCGGCGACGGCGGACGCGGCGACGGCGGGCTCGAAGGCGCGGGCGGGCTCGAAGGCGTGGGCGCGGAGATCGGGCGGGAGCTCGCGCAGGCTGCTCGCCGGGTATACCGCGGCGCGCGCGCGGCGGAGGACGGTGGCGTCGCGGTCGGTCGCGAGGAGCGAGAGCGTGACGTCCGGGAAGCGCGCGGCGAGCTCGAGGTGCCAGAGGATCGCGATCGTGTAGGCCTCTTCGCCGGAGGCGCAGCCGGCGCTCCATACCCGGAGCGTGCCGCGTGCGCGGGCGGCCTCGGCGAGGCGCGGCAGGTGCGTGTGGCGGAGCGCGTCGAAGACCGGGGCGTCGCGATAGAAGCGCGAGATGGTGACGAAGCAGAGCGCGTCGAGGCGCGTGAGCTCCGCCGGATCGGCCTCGATGCGCGCGCGGTACTCGTCCGCCGTCGCGACGCCGAGCTCCGCGGCGCGCGCGATGATGCGGCGGCAGACCTGGCGGCGGAGGTCCTTGAAGCCGCGCCAGCGAAGACCGAGGCGCGGGAGCGCCCACGTGAGCAGCGCGACGCACTCGCGATCGTTCACCGTGCGCTGCGGCTGCGGCTACGGGACGAGCGAGAGCAGCTTGATCTCGCGGAGATCGACCTTGAAGAAGACGCCCGCCTTGCCGCCGGTGCCGCCGGTGTACACCGCGAAGTGCTCGAACGCGGACATGTTCGTGCTCTTGGCGTCGTGGGAGAAGCGGACCTTGTACGTCTTCCCGGTGGTGAGGTTCGCGCGGACGAACGAGGACTCGCCCCACGAGGCCCAGTCTCCGCGCTGCGGCATCATCATGTAGCCGGAGCCCACCACGCCGCCGCCGGGCTGCTCCTCCACCGTGACGCGCTTCACCGCGCACGTGATGCCGGTGCTGATCGGGCCCGCGCCGTTCGCGTAGACCGCCTGCACGAGGTGCGCGCCCGAGCGCGTCGCGGTGAACGTCGCGGCGAGCTCGTCCTCCGCGTCGCCCCAGTCGGTCGTGTGGCCGTCGACGACGGTGCCGCCGGTGACGGTCACGTCGCGGGTGCCCACGTACTTCGACGTGATGCGGTTCTGCGGGTTCGAGCTCCAGAAGCACGCCGGCTTCGCGTGCTGGGAGAGGTTGCCGCTCGAGCCGAAGCGCGTCTCGATCGTGTAGCAGTGGCTCGGGGTGGCGTCGCCGTTCGTGTCCTGGTCCTTCCACGTCTTCGTGAAGGCGCCGAGGCCGGTGGCGACGCGCGCGCCGTCGCGGTAGACGCTCCACGTGATCTCGGCCGGCACCTCGTTCGCGAAGTCGGCGTTCACGACGACCTTGCCGCCGTCGAGCGTGAGCGACGCGATCGACGGCGTGCGCGGCGCGTAGATCGAGCGGTAGTCGGAGACGTCGCCGATCACCTTGAGCGCGGCGGGAGGCGCGGTCGGGAGCGCGAAGTCGACCTCGACGAGGTTCCGCTCCTTGAGGCGGGAGTCGGCGATGAAGCCGCCCTCCTCGGGGGGGACGCTGTTGAAGCGGATGTCCTCGATCACGTACGCGCCGCCGGCGGACACCTGCGCGTCGTCGGGGAGGTTCAGGACGACGCTGAGCTTCTTGCCGCGGACGACGACGTCGTTCAGCGCGATCTTCTTCGCGTTCGGGAACATCGCGCGGAGGCCGCGGGTGAGGAACGGCTGCACGCGGACGCCGCCCTTCTCGAGCGAGACGCCGAAGAGCGAGCCGTTCACCATCCCGATGTAGCCGGCGACGCTCCAGACCTGACGCTGCGAGTTGACGACCGGGCCCGAGTACGCGCCGTCCTCGACCCAGTGCGTGCCGGTGACGACCTCGAGGTTCTCCATGTTGGAGAGGTTCAGCGCCGCGCCACGGACGAGCGACTTGATGCCCTCCTCGAACGCGCGCTCGTTGCCGACCTTCTTCGCCGCCTTGACCCAGTACGCGGTGACGAAGGGCCAGATCGCGCGGTTGTGATAGATCGGCGTCTCCTTCTGCTGCGGGAAGACCACCGGCGGGCCCTTCGACAGCGTCGGGTAGCTCGCGATCGCCTGCTTCGCCTCGTCGGGCGACGTCGCGTCGAAGAGCACCGCGAGGGAGGTGCCGAGCAGATCGAAGCGCCGCACCGGCGACGGATCGAGCTGCGTCGTGATGTAGGTCGAGAGCTGCTTGTCTTCGGGGAGCCAGAAGCGTGTGCGGATCGCGGCGCGGAGCGCCTTCGCGCGATCCTGCATCGTCGTCGCGGCCTCTGCGTCGCCGGTCTCCTCCGCGAGCTCCGCGGCGAGATCGAGGAGCGAGAGGTGGCCGACGTTCGTGCCGAGCGCCTTGCTCATCCCGATGTGGACGAGGTCGGGGTTCGCCCAGCCGGGGTACGTCTGCTCGCGCCAGTCGAGGAAGGACTGCTCGCCGCGGTAGAGGCCGTCGCTCTCGTCGAAGACCGTCGCGCGGTCGTGCGCGATCGTGTTCTTCGCCGCCTCGAGCGCGTCGTCGCGGAACTTCGTGCGCGCGTCGCCGGTGAGGTGCTGCAGCACCTCGCGCGCGCCGATCGACCAGACCGAGCGATCGGTCGAGACCGGGTAGCTGCCGCCGGTGCCGGTGTCCTGCACGATCTGCATGTCGGTGCCGTCGCGGCGCTTCGAGAGCTTGAACGCGAGCGAGTTGCGAGCGCGGATCGGATCGACCCACGCGAGCCCGAGGTCGACCGCGTAGGCGGTGTCGCGCGTCCAGACGTAGTTCCACTTGCGGCCCGTCTCGAAGCAGCCGCCCTCGCCGCACGCGGTCTCGGCGCCGTCGTTGAACGCGTAGTCCTTGATCGCGGAGACGGAGCACTCCTGCGCCTCCTCGAGCGCGAGCTGGTAGAGGGCGTCGAAGAGCGGGCTCGTCGTCTGGAGGCTCGGCCGCCCCTCCTCCGCGAACGTCCGCGCGCCCTCGGGGACGTTGTCCTTCCGCGGCGCGGTGCTGTCGACGGTGAAGGTGCGCTTGCAGCCGGCGCCCTCCGCCGTCGCGGTCGCCTGGCCCGACTCGTCGGCGAGCGTCTTCGCCTCCTCCGCGATCTCCCCCTCCGCGACGACGCACTCGGGCGCGGTGAACGGAGGATCGTTGAAGCCGCCGTCGGGCAGCTTGCCGCCGGGAGGCACGACGCCGCTGCTCGCGCCGTCGTTGTTCGCGCCCGAGCCCGAAGGATCGGAGCTGCACGCCATCCCCAACGCCACGATCGACGCCGCCCCGACCACCGACAGCATGAAGCGCTTCATTTGCGGCCAGCAAATAGCACGGCAGCGCACGAACGCCACTCAGCCCTGAGTTACGGATTTCCTGGCCGAGGCATGCGACACAGTAGAGAGGACGCCGTGTTTCGCAGGGCTTTTTGCGGATTTGCGCTCGCTGGCGTGCTTTTGTCGTGTTTTGCACGCGTGCCGCCGCCCGCGCCGGTGCCGCCTGCGATCACAGCGCCGCCGCCTCCTCCTCTAGTAGTGGCGGCACCAGCGCCCGTCGACGCAGGACCCGCCGAGCCGGCCTACGGGCCGGAGTGGGCCGCGCTCACCGCGCCGATCGAGGCCGCGATCGCGGCGGGCAAGCTGCCGGGCTGCGTCGTCGCGGTCGGGCGTCACGACGGGATCCTGTTCACGCGCGCGTACGGGTCGCGATCGCTGCTCCCGGAGAAGACGGTGATGACGGCGGACACCGTGTTCGATCTCGCGTCGCTGACGAAGCCGGTCGCGACCACGTCGTCGCTGATGGTCCTCGTCGATCGCGGCCAGGTCGATCTCGACGCCCGCGCCTCGACGTACGTGCCCGAGCTCGCGCGCCTCCCGCCGTTCACCGTGCGCCAGCTCCTCGTCCACACGAGCGGCCTCCCCGCGATCACGCCGCTCGCCGACTGGTCGCCCGATCGCTCGGACCTCATGCGGCGCATCGGAGCGCTCACGCTCAAGAACGCGCCCGGCACGACGTTCACGTACTCGGACGTCGGGTTCGTCGTGCTGCAGGAGATCGTCCAGCGCGTCAGCGGCAAGACGCTCATGGCCTTCGCCGCGGACGAGGTCTTCGCACCGCTCGGGATGAAGGAGACCGGGTTCCTTCCGCCTTCGGACCTGCGCGCGCGCACCGCGCCGACGGAGTGGCGCGACGGCGGCATCATCCAGGGCGACGTCCACGACCCGCGCGCGTTCGCGCTCGGCGGCATCTCCGGCAACGCCGGCGTGTTCTCCACCGCGCGCGATCTCTCCCGCATCGCGCGCGCGCTCCTCCAGCGCGGCGTGCTCGACGACAAGCGCGTGTTCGGCGCGAGCGTGATCGACCGCTTCCTCGCGCGCCAGGAGACGCCGAAGGGCGGGCGCGCGCTCGGGTGGGACCTCGACAGCTCGTTCGCGACGCACAAGAGCCCGCTCCTCTCGCCGCGCGCCTTCGGGCACGGCGGCTACACCGGGACCGCGCTGTGGATCGATCCCGACAAGGACCTCTTCGTCGTCTTCCTCTCGAACCGGGTCCACCCCGACGGCAAGGGCGCGGTGAACCCGCTCGTGCAGGAGGTCGCGTCGCTCGCGGTCGCGGCGGCGGAGACGAAGACCGGGATCGACGTCCTCCGCGCGGAGTCGTTCGCACGATTGCAGAATGCACGTGTCGCGGTGGTGACGAACGCGAGCGCGCGCGCGAAGGACGGGAGCGCCACCGTCGACGTGCTCCGAAACGGCGGCGTGAGCGTGCGCGCGATCTTCACGCCCGAGCACGGGATGGGCGGCGATCGCGAGGGCAAGATCGCGGACGAACGCTACGGCGGGATCCCGGTCTACAGCCTCTACGGCGAGCGCACGACGCCGGCGGCGGAGAGCCTCGACGGCGTCGACACGATCGTGTTCGACCTCCAGGACGTCGGGGTGCGCTTCTACACCTACGCCTCGACGATGAAGCGCGTGATGAAGGTCGCGGCCGAGCGGCACCTCCGCTTCGTCGTCCTCGATCGCCCGAACCCGATCGGCGGCGTGCTCGTGCAAGGACCCGTCCTCGCGGAGCCGAAGGGCTTCGTGAACCATCACGCGCTCCCGATCCGCCACGGCATGACGATGGGCGAGCTCGCGGGCCTCTTCGCCGCCGACGACAAGATCGACCTCCAGCCCGAGGTCGTGAAGATGATCGGGTGGCGCCGGCAGGACCCGTTCACGACGACGGGCCTCACGTGGACCGCGCCGTCGCCGAACCTCCGCTCGGTGAAGGCGGTGGAGCTCTACCCCGCGATCGGTCTCCTCGAGAGCACGAACGTGAGCGTCGGACGCGGGACCGACATGCCGTTCGAGATCGTCGCCGCGCCCTGGCTCGACGCAACCGCGGTCGTGCGCCGGCTCTCGAGCACGCCCGGCGTCGCCTTCGACGTCGCCGAGGTCACGCCGCGATCGAGCGTGCACGCGGGCAAGAAGTGCAAGGCCTTGAAGGTGCGCGTCACCGAGCCGGCGCGCTTCGAGCCGATCCGCACCGCGATCGCGATCGCGACCGCGCTCCACGAGGTCCACCCCGACGAGTGGACCTTCGACGACATGAACAACATGTTGCGCTGGCCCGCCGCGATGGACGGAATCCGACAGGGACACGACCCCGCCGAAATCGAGGCAACCTGGTCCCCCCAGCTCACCACCTTCAAGACCCGACGCGAAGCCTTCCTCCTCTACCCCCCCTAGCCCCTAGTCCAACCCGGGGCCCCAGAAGCGGCCGCGAAAGCGGGCGCGAAGCGCCCCGAGCGCTCCGCGCGAGGGCCGTGTCTGGGGTGGGGGTGTCGGGGGCGAAGCCCCTGACACTAGATGACACCTGGGCCTGGACCACTGACATCAACGTCGTGGCTGTGAAAGACTCTATACGTACGCGCGGGGGGAGCTCTTGCAACTGCCTGCAATCGCAGGTCACGGGGAGATGGCCGACTTGGCCCGAAGCATGCTTGCCGGATGCCGGCTCTTGAAACGAACGGTCCTTGTCGGGGTGGTGCTCGCGAGCGCCGTCCTCCTCGCGCGTCCGGCGGAAGCCGCGCCAGGAGGCGGGCGGGTGGCGGTGCTCGGCCCCGATCGGAGCGCGCTCGTCCCGCGCCTCCAGCGGAACTTCGCCGACACGCCGTCGCTGCTCGTGTCCGCGACGGTGACGACCTGCTCGCGCGACGTCGTCACGCGCCTCGTCTACGAGCTCGACGCCGACTCCGCGATCTGCACCGACGGCGACACGGTGACGGTCTGGCACACCGACGGCGAGATGCTCTCGCTCGTCGACGCGATCCCGATGCTCGGGGGCGACGATCGCTCGATCGAGCTCATCGCCGCGCGCGCGACCGCCGCGGCGCGGACGGGGCGCGCGGCCGCGAACCCGACGTCCTTCACGATCTCGAACGACGGGAGCATCGGGCCCTCGTCGCCGCCGCCCGCGAG
>JAHBWE010000040.1 GCA_019637155.1 Labilithrix sp.
CCCCCCGTCCTTCCTCATCCCGGCGGCACCGGCGACCTCGTTCCGTGGGGCGGAACGGATGCTTCGCGTTGGCGTCCCGAAGCGACGCTGGCGAATGCGACGAGCGATGCGCTCAATCGCGCGTGGGCGATGCCCGGGGTCACGGATGCCGTCGTCGCGGTGCCTGCGTCCATGGTCTCGAGTCAGTTTTCGGAGTTCGGCGATGGCCAGCTCAACGCGCTCGCGACGTTGGGCGGATGGCAGCGAAAGGACCGTCCGCCGGTCGTCGCCACGCTCGTGAGCTTCGAAAACGCGCCGAAAAAGGCGATCATTCGCTTCGACCGCTCGATGGCGCTCGCGGCCACGTCGTTCGAGGTCGTGTATTACGCGAACGGGCGGAAGACCGTCGATCTGCCGATCGTGCGAACCGCGGACGGCGACTTCGAAGCCGAGTGGATCGTCGCGGCCGAGGTCGGCTTCGAGTCGCTCACTTCGAACGCCGCCGTCGTCGTCCACCCGAAGGGATGGAACGACTGGTTCCCCCTCTGGTTCCGCATGCCCGTTCGAAAGATCAGCGAGCTCCGCGCGAAGAACGTCAGCTTCTCCGATGGACGCAACGTCTTCGATCGCGAGGGCATCAGCGTCCAGAACGAGACGAACCCGACGCAGACGCCCTACGAGCGCTTGGCCACGCACCGTTTCTCGGGGCGCTACAATGGTCAGGGAACGCAGCCGTCGCCCTATAACCCGCAGGACATCCACGCCCGCTTTCCGGCGAGCGGCGGCATGCTCACGACGGGCGTAGGACAAGGCTGGACGTGGGTCGCGGACGAGCGACCGAACGCGTTCAAGGTGATGTACACCTGCTTCGAAGCGCGCCAGCCCGAGCTCTCGAGGCGCAGTACGGCGTCGCGTCCGGCGGCGGCTGGCACTACATCGGCGACTCCGCGGAGACGATCGTCAACGACCTCGAGGCCGGGCCGCTCGTGGTCGGCGCGGCGATGACCAACCCGTTCACGCGCTCCGGTCTTCCGTCGGGCGGATTCTCGTATGGCCTCAGCGATGTCGTCACCGTGCGCTGGCTGCATCCCGGCGAAGCGTTCGTGACGCCGCGCGGGCGCACCATCACGGACGCCGCCGGCCAGCGCGTTCAGCAGGACAACTTCCACTGGTACTACTTCTCGAGCCGAAAAAACTCGTGCACCGAGGAGCTGGTCAACACGGGGGCCGTGCCCGAGGACTTCCAGCCTTGATGGCCTGCGCCGGAGCTCAGCGAAGCTGGTTGGCGATCACGCGCGCTACGAGCGCGGTCGTCGCGTCGAGATAGGCGAAGTCGACCTTGTCGAACGTGTCGGTGGGACGATGGTAATCGGGTGACGTGTTGCCGGAGCGGTAACCCTCCGTCACACCGACGGCGGGGAAGCGCGGACGGAATGACGAGTGATCGCTCGACGACGTCGAGGTCACGACGATGCGTGTGGCGACGCCGAGCTCCGTCGCGGCCGCGCGGTAAAGGTCCGCGAGCCCCGCGTCGGGCCGTTCGAGCTCGATGAGCCGGTCACCGTTCGAGTCCCAACCCATCTGGTCGATCGTGTGCACCGAGCGGACCACCACACCATCGGCCGCGAGCTTGTTCGCATAGGCCTTGCTCCCGACGAGGCCTATCTCCTCTTGGTCGAAGAACACGAACGCGACGTTGCGGGAACGGCACGGCAGCCGGGCGAGATATTGCGCGACACCATGAACGAGGGCCACGCCCGTCGCGTTGTCGTTCGCGCCCGGGCTCCGAGCGACGGTATCGAAGTGCGCGCCAACGACGAGCCATTCTTCACCGCCGGTGGTGCTCGGAAGCTCGGCGTAGACGTTGGCGCCGGTACCGTACGCGTGCTCGTGCGGCTCGAGCCCGAGCGCGGCGAGCTGCTCTCCGAGAAAGACACGAGAGGTTCGCCGATGACTGGGCGACGCGCGGTCGGAGAGTCTCACGCCCGGCGCGATCTCCGCGGCGCCGGCGAGCTTCGCCACGATTTCTTGCTGCGACGCGGTCGTCGCCGCGTCGTCGAACGCCGGAACCGTGCAACTCGAAGCGGTGACGTCGCTTCCTGACTCTCCACTTTCGGCGATCTCACGTTCGCCGCACCCGAACGGCACGGCCACGACGAGCGCGAGAGCCGAACCGCGGAGCCGTGAAGACACGGGATGCACGTAGTGCCGAATCGGCCGCAACGCAAACTCTTGGGCGGGTCGGCGACGTTCAGGGAAGCTTCGTTGCTTCGAAAGCGTCGAAGAGCACCTGCGAGTCCGCTTTCGACCACAGCCCGATGCGACCCGCCGGCGCCGTCTCGAGGGTCTTCTCGAAGCGCTTCGTGCCGTCGAGGTCGACCGTGATCTTCTTCCCGCGAATATCGAGCGTCAGCGTGTGCCATGTCCGTGACGGCGTCGGCACGTTGCGGACGTTGTCGAAGACCGTGCGCTTCCCCTTCACGACCTTGAAGAAGAGGATGTTGTCCTCGAGCGCGTTGGCTCGCACGCCGAGGTAGCTGCCGTCCGGCGCGATCGCGAACGCAATGCCCGCCGCTTGATCGACCTTGCCCGCGATGGGGTAGAAGCGGACGCGGATGCGGAGGTCGCCTTCGGGCGGCGGATCCTTCGCGATCGCGAGCGGGAAGAACGCGAAGGTCTTCACGCCATCGAGGAACTCCGCGTAGCGCTCGCCATAGAGGCGCTTCGCTTGATCGGCGAGGTTCACCGACGGCGTTCCGTCGCGCCACTTCGAGCCATCGACGAGCGTGCCCTTCACGCCCGCCGCTTCACCGAGGCTCCAATCGCCGACGACGGGCTCGAAGGCGAGCGTCGGCTCGGGCGCGGCGCTCGCGACGGCGGAGACGACGGGAGCGGGTGGTGGTGCCGGTACCGATGCGGATGCCGGCGCTGGTTGCGGTGCCGGGCTCGGTCGATCGCACGCGAGGAACAGCACGACCAGGCAGACCTGGCGACTCAATGGAAGCATCATCGGACTCTCCTCGGGCGACGGATCGCCCATCCCATTACGAGAAAAGGCGAAGGCAGCACCAGATACGCGAACACGCTCGCGCCGCGCGCCGGTCCCACGAAGGGATGGCCCGCGTATTCGGGCTGCGACCAATTCGGCAGCGGTCGACCCGCGGCCTCGAAGATCAAGGTGACGATCTCGCGCCGGCTCGTCGAGCGCGTCTCGCGCGTCTCACCACCGACGCGGACGACGATGCGCCCGTAGTCCTCGTCGTGCGCAAAGGGCGACGACTCGCGCGCGTCGAGCGGAAAGACGATGCCCACGTCGGAGCGCGCCAACTGCAGCTTCGTCAACGTGTCGCGTTGGAGCTGGCGGCGGCGCGCGTCGTCGCGATCGAGCCAGACCGTCACCTCGATCGGCGCGCCCAGCGAGCGAAGCTCCGCGATCGCGGCGGGCGGCAGCGATGCACGCGCGGCTTCCGTCCAGTCGTGCGCGCGCGTCACGCGGCTCGTGGCGGCGAGCACGACGAGCGTGGTCGCGATCACGGCAAACGCGTAGAGCTTGCGAAGACGAAGATCGAAGCGGAGCCCGAGCCAAGCCAGAACGACCACGCCCGCGATCGCGGCGACGAACCAAAGGACGGCGCCGTCGCGCAGGATCCCGGTCTCGAACGGCGCGAGCTGCCGGCCGACCGCGAACGATTCGAGCGGCGAGAGCCACGCGAGCGCCGCGAAGCCATCGCTCGCGTCGATGCTCCACGAAGCGATCGATGCGACGAGCGCGAACGTCGTGGCTTGCGCGAGGGTCCGCGTCCACGCCGCGGCCGCGACCGCGATCGTCGCGATCAGCACGACATGGAGGAAGTGTCCAAAGAACGCGACCACCGACTCCGCCGCATCGAGGCGCCCGCCGGCCACGACGTAATAAACGAAGAGCGAAAGCGGCGGGGCGAGGACGAGCAACGCCGCGGCCACGGAAGCCGCGAGCTTCGGCAGCAGCAACCGATCCGCACCGCCCAGCGCGATCGCGAGCGCGCCGAACGTGTTGCGCTCCTTCTCCACCGCGAGCACGCGCGCCGAGATGATCGGAACGAGCACCGCCGTCGCCAGCTCCGTGCCGCCCAACGTCGGCCGCACGATGGCCGCGAGCGGATCGAGCTCGCGCGTCATGATCGTGCCTGCGGATCGCGAGGTCGACGTGAAGATGCCGAGGGCGAGCACGAAGCCGTGGCCGATCATGAGCGCGGCGAGCGCTGCCACCGCCCACGTCACGCGCGCGCCGAACGCGATGGCGAGGTCACGCCGCATCGGACCGTTTTCCGAGCAGCGTGCGGAACACCTGATCGAGCGAGCCGTCCAGCAAGCCGGCGCGCGTGCGCAGCTCCGCCATCGTTCCGGACGCGACGACGCGTCCACCAGCGAGGATCACGATTTGATCCGCGATCGCCTCCGCCGTCGCGAGCTGATGCACGGTCACGATGGCGCCCGTCACCGATGCGCGAAACGCGGGAAGGAGATCCTCGAGCTGCAGCGGATCGAACGCGCCGAAAGGCTCATCGAGGACTGCCACCGGCCGCCGCAGCGCGGCCGTCAGCGCGAGCCACACGCGCTTCGCTTCTCCGCGAGAGAGCTCCGATCCGCGACGCGCGCGTAGTCCCGCGACGCCGAAGCCGCCGGCGTCGCGAAGCAGCGTCGCGACGCGGACCTCCTCTGGGAGGCGCGCCTCATCCGGCATGAACGAAAACACGGCGGCGCGTTCGCGAAACGAACGGAGCTCGGCACCGTCGTGATGCACACGGCCGCGAGACGGAAGGAGCCCGACGATCGCCTCGAGCAGCGTCGTCTTGCCCGCGCCATTCGGTCCGACGATCGCGACGATCCCGCTGCTCGGGACGTCGAACGTCACCTCCTCGACGACGGCGCGTCCGCCGCGCGCGACGGTGAGCCCTTCGATCCGGAGGCTCACGGCTTCTTCGCCCGCACCTCGACGCGCGTGCCGGTGCGAAGGTCCTCGCTCGCTTTCGCGGCGACGGTGTCGGTCGGCTCGAGCGCGCCGAAGACCTCGACGAGATCGCCCTGCGTCGCGCCGCGCTGCACCGGCACTTGCTCGGCGACTTTGTCCTTCACGCGTACCACGAACGTTCGCTCCGTCGATTGGCCGATGGCGCCAGCGGGCACGAACGTCGTCGGGGTGGTGCGCTTCACGGGCCACGACACCGTCGCGAACATCCCCGGCGCGAGACGACCATCGGCGTTGTCGACGTCGAGCTCGACGGGCATCGATCGCGTCTTCGCATCGATGGAAGAGGCCACGCGCTTCGTGACGCCCTTGAATTTCGCCCCGGGAAAGGCGCGGACGGCGAACGTCGCTTCCGCGCCATCCGCGATGCCACCGACGAACGTCTCCGGCACCGGCACCGTGAGCCGGAGCAGATGCACTTGCTCGATCTTGAGGAGCGGCGGCGCGGACGATCCGACCTGCGGTCCAACGAGCGCGCCGGGATGCACGCCGCGCTCGGTCACGACCCCGTCGAAGGGCGCCGTCAACGTGAGGTACTGCTCCTGCGCGCGGATCGCGTCGAGCCGGCCCTGGTCCGCCTTCATCGAGGCCTCTGCGACCTCAACCTCGTGACCGGCGACCGCGCCCGGCGTCGCCGACGCCGCCTTGAGCCGCTCGTACGTGCTCGTGTCGCCGGCGAGCTTCGCCTCCGCCTCTGCTCTTTGTGCGCCGAGCTCCGGCGCCGAGAGCGTCGCCAGGAGCTGGCCTTGCTTCACCTTCGTGCCGCGGTCGACCAGCACGCGCTGCACGAAGCCGTTCGCGCGCGCGTAGATCGCGACGCGCTCGTACGGCGCGAGCTCGCCTTCGAGCGGGACGACCAGGTCGAGCGTCTTCATGGTGACCGGCACGAGGTCGACGGTCGGCACGGGCGCCGCGGCATCGCTCGGCGCGGGCGGCGCCTCGTGCTTCGTGCTGCACCCGGCGATGAGCAGCAATATGCATCCTGCACGTTTCATGCGGTGACCTCGTCCGGGTCGAGGGATGGCGCTCGGGCGAGACCACGTTTGCCGATGAGCACGTAGAGCGCCGGCACGAAGACGAGCGTCGCCAGCGTCGAGCCGAGCAGCCCGCCGATGACCGCGCGTCCGAGCGGCGCGGATTGCTCGGCGCCCTCGCCGATCGCGAGCGCGGTGGGGATCATGCCGGCGACCATCGCGAGCGTCGTCATCAGAATGGGGCGAACGCGCCCCTTGGCAGCGGCGATCATCGCGTCCGCGGCCGAGGCGCCTTCGCGCCGGTGCGCCTTGGCGAAGATGACGAGAAGGACGGCATTCGCGACCGAGACGCCGATGGCCATGATGGCGCCCATCATCGACTGAACGTTGAGCGTCGTCCCGGTGATGAAGAGCGCGACGATGACCCCGCTCAGAGCCGCGAGCGTCGTCGAGAGCACGACGAGCGGCTCGCGGATCGACTGGAAGCTCACCATGAGGAGGAGCAGCACGACCACCACGGCGAGTCCGAGGCCTTCGCGGAGGCTCGCGAGCGTGACCCGCATCTGCTCCGCCTGACCGTGGAGCGCCACCTTGGCGCCTTTTGGAGGATCGCCGGCGCGAGCGAGCGCTTCTTCCACGTCGTCGGTCGCGCGCGCGAGATCGCCGCCGCGCACGTTGGCGGTGACGTGAATGGCCCGCTGGCTGTTGTAGTGATCGAGCTCGCCGGGGGTCACGTCTTCGCGGATCGTCGCGACGTCGCGGACGAACGCGCGCGACGAGCCGTCCTGCACGATCGGCAACGACGATAGGTCATCGAGCGATCCCATACGCGCTTCCGGCACGCGGAGCTGCACGCGATAGCCGACGCCGGAGACCGGATCCGTCCAGAAAATAGGGGTCGTGAGCGCGCTCGAAGAGGTCGCGGAGACGAGGGACTTCCCGATGCGGTCGACGGTGAGGCCGAACTGTCCGGCCCGCTCTCGGTCGATATCGATCGCGAGCGTGGGGTAATCGAGCGCGACGGGGATCTGCACGTCGCGGAGCTGATCGATCTTCGCGAGCGAGTCCCGAACGCGCTGGGCGTAAGCACGCGTCTCCTTCAAGTTCTTGCCCGATACCGTGACCTGGATCGGCGTGGGAGAGCCGACGCTCAGGACCTGCGAGACGATATCGCCCGCCTCGAAGGAGAACCTCGTGTCCGGGTAGTCCTTGGCGAGGCGCTGTCGCAGCCGCTCTTCGAGGTCCGCGACTCCGATGCGCCCGTGGCCCTGAAGTTGCGCCATGAGCATCGCCTCGTGGGGGCCTGCGTTGAACACGTACAGCGCGTTGACGGGATACGTCCACGCCGGGTTGCCGATGTTCGCGAGCGTCATCCGTACGTGATCGGCACCGGCCTCATCGCGGATCGCGCGGTCGACGCCGCGCACGATGTCGACGGTGCGTTCGAGCTGCGTTCCGGCGGGCGCGCGCACGCGCATTTGCAGCTGGCCGTTGTCCGGGCGCGGGAAGAGCTCCGTCCCCACGCGCGACGCCAGCATGAATGACGGCACGCAAAGGACGAGATACGCGGCAAGGGCGATCCACGGCGCACGCGTCACACCGCCGATGAACCGACCGTAGCGTTCCGCGCGAACCGGATGCTCGGCCGTGCGGACGTTCGCGAACAGGCGCGCCGCGAGGACCGGCACTACCGTGCTCGACAGCACGTACGAGGCGATCATCGCGAAGCCGACCGCCAGCGCGAGCGGCGGAAAGAGCGCCCGGGCGACGCCCACGAGGAAGAACGTGGGAATGAACACGGCAAGGATGCAGAGCATCGCGAGGAGGCGGGGCTGCATGACCTCCGTCATCGCGTCGACGACCGCGCGGGACGCGCCTTTTCCGCGCGCGAGATGCGTGTGGATGTTCTCGATCGCCACCGTTGCCTCGTCGACGAGGATGCCGACCGCGAGCGCGAGCCCGCTCAGCGTCATGATGTTGATCGTGTGCCCGGCGAGCCGCAACGCGATCACCGCCGCGACGATCGAGAGCGGGATCGTCAGGACGACGATGAGGGCCGAGCGCCAGCTCCGGAGGAAGAAGAGGACCGTGAGCGCGGTGAGCAGTGCACCGAGGGCGCCCTCGAGCATCAGCGCGTTAACGCTGCGTTTTACATAAACGGATTGATCGAACTCGAAGTCGACATGGACGTCGTCCGGCACCTGCGCGCGGAGATTCGGCAGCGCGGCTTTGATCTTCGCGACGACGTCGACCGTCGACGCATCCGGCAGCTTGGTCAGCGGCATGTAGACGGTGTCGCGCCCATTCACGAGCGCAACGTTGGTGACCACGTCGCTCGAGTCCTCCACACGGGCGACGTCGCGAAGGAGCACGGGGACTCCGGCACCGCCTCGAAGCGGCAGGGTCTCGAGCTCCTTCACCGATTCGACCATCGCGTTCGTCGAGGCGATGCGGGTCTTGCCGCCGATGCGGACGTTGCCGGCGGGAAGCGTGAGGTTTCCTTTCGCGATCGCGGTCGCGACTTCGTCCGTCGACAGATCGAAGGCCCGAAGGCGCTCCGGATCGACGTACGCGACGACCATGCGAACCTTGCCGCCCGACGGCGGCGGCGCCGAGACGCCCGGAATCGTCGCGAGGAGTGGTCGCACTTTGAAGAGGGCGGCGTCCTGCACCTCTTGTCCGGATCGGGTGTCGCTCGAGAAGACGAGCTGACCGACCGGAACCGAGCCGACGTCGAACCGCACGATGAATGGCGGCAGGGTGCCGGGCGGCATGAACGAGGTCGCGCGGAAGGCCATGGCCGTCACCTGCGAGAGCGACTGCGCGATATCGGTGCCCGGATGGAAATACAGCTTGAGCATCGCCATCCCCTGGATGGACTGCGATTCGATGTGCTCGATGCCGTTGATGTAGAGGAAGTGGTACTCGTAATAGCCGACGAGCTGGCCCTCCATCTGCGTCGGTGACATGCCGCCGTACGGCTGCACGACGTAGACGACGGGCACGCCGAGGCTCGGGAAAATGTCGACGGGCGCTTTCCGCAGCGCGAGGCCGCCGCCGAAGAGGAGCGCGATGACGAGCACGACGATCGTGAGCGGGCGCCGGAGGGCGAGTCGGACCAGCCACATCAGCGCGCCCCGTGGAGGAACGGACCGATGTCGCCGGACGCGCGCGCGATCGAAAGCAGCGCGCGCTTTACTTCCAACCGCGCGACCGCGTCGTCGATCTCGGCTTGCGTGAGGAGCCGTTGTGCGTCCGCGAGATCGACCACCGGCGCGAGCCCCGTCTTGAAGCGCGCCGCCGCTTGCTCTTCGGCCGCCTTCGCCGACGCGAGCGTCTTCGGCGTCTGCTGCGCGATCGCCTGCGCGCCTTTCAGCCCAGCCTCGGCCGTCGCGAGCTGTGATGCGATGGAGAGGGCCACCTCATCGCGCCTGGCGACCGCCGCGCGCGTGGCGGCACTGGCGACCTTCGCGCGAGCGCGGATGGAAGGAAAATCGAAGAGCGACCACGTGAGGGTCACGCCGCCGAGCCAATTTGGGACGTCAGCCACGAGGCCATTCGCGGGGCTGTCGAAGATGCCGCTGCCGCGCATCCAAAGCGCGGCGACGAGATCCAGCCGCGGCAGATACTCGACGTTCACGACCTTCCGCGCTTCTTCCGCGCGAACGATGGCCGCCTCGCTTCGCGCGATCTCGGGATGAACGACCGCGGCCCGAGCGCCGCCGGCTTCCGGCTCGCGCGGTGTGACGGCGAGCGTCGGATCGCCCATCGCCTCGCCGAGCGCGACGCGCCGCATGTCGCGGGCTTGCTCCGCGCGCGCGACGAGCGTGCCCGCGTTGGCCAGCTCCGCTTCGACGCGCGCCGCGTCGGCGCCGGGCCGCAAGCTCTGATCGACGAGGGACTTCGTCACCGTCGCGAGGGTCTGCGCACGATCGACGTTCGCTTTTGCCGCGCGAACCGCCGTTTCCGCTTCGAGGAGGAGCAGATACGCATCCGCCGCGCGGTACGCGATGTCGAGCTTTTGCGCCGCCGTCACCGCGGCTGCCTCTTTCTCCGTCGCGAGCGCGAGGTCGATCGCCGCGGCTTGCCGCGAGAACGAGAGCACGTCCCACGAGGCCCAGAGGCTCGCGCCGCTCTGCCACGTCCCCGCCTCGAGCGATCGCCCGCGCGTCGGTCCGGCAATCGGCGCGAAGCCGATGATCGGCACGAACGCGCCGGGAATCGTGTTCGACGACGAACGATTGATCTCGACGCTGACGCCGATGTCCGGCAACCGATTCGACTCTGCCTCGGTGACGCGAGCCTTCGCGGCCGCCTCGTCGGCGCCGGTCACCCGAAGGCGCGGATGTCGCGCGAGCGCGGTCGTCACGACCTCGTCGAGCGTCATCGCGCGCGGCTCCGCGGCCGACGCAACGGACGGCGCAAAGAGCAACGCGATCGCGAGCACGATGCGCTTCATGCTCGGCTCCTTGCGAACCCGGCGAGCAGCGCATCGAGCTGTGCGGAGCCCGCTTCGATTCGGTCTTCGTCGCGCGGGTGTGCTGCCGCGATTCCGGCCAGCAGCGCCCCGACGCCGGCCGCCTCGACCCGACCGAACTTCGCGTCCTTCAGATCGAGGTCGTGAATGATTTCGGCGATCGCATTCAAGCCCGGTACGCGAAGGTCGAAGCGCCGTACGAACGTCTCGAACGAGCAACGGTCGCCGACGTGCGTGAAGTCGGCGTCGGCCATGTCGAAGCTCACTTCGTTGGGTTTCGCGCGGAAGCCGTCCGGCGACACGAAACGGAACCGCGCCTTCGGATCGATGAACCGGCGCACGAGCCACGCGCAGGCAATGCGATCGACGTGAATGCCCTTGCGCGTCACCCACGTCTTTCGCTGGTAGTCCGAGAGTCGCACCTTGCCGGCGGGACGGGCCGTGCGCACGTCCGGATGGTCGTCCGGCGCGACGCGTTCTGCGAGGAGGCGCAGGCTTGCCTCCGCCTCGGCGCGACCGGGCGCGCCGAAATGGTCGAGCGCGACGATCTCAGCGAGCCGCTTTCGCTGCCGCGCGAGCTCAGCCGCCGCGTCGACGCCGCGTTTGCTCGCGGCTTGCCGCGCTTCCTGCGCGATGGCGAGGTAGTCCTTCTCGCGCGCCGCCACGAAGAGCGCCTTCACGTCGCGATCGGACAAGCCTTCGACGAGCACCGCTTCGCACACGGTGGCTTCGCCGCCATCCTCCGCGATTTCCCGAGCGAGACCGCGCAGACCTTCGCGCGCGGCGTCACCGGCGGGAAGCGCGTACACCGCGTTCTTGATCGCGACCGCGCCGAGCCGCGCGAGCCGGCGCCCCACGCGAGCCCGGAAGTACACCGGGCTCGGCGGGATTTGATGGATCAGGAGCAGCCAACGCGACGGCTTCATCGAAGCGCCGTCCGGATAACACAGTTGCTACATCGCTATGCTATCTAATTCTCGCAACTGTACGCTCAGCGCGGCGCCATGACGCGCAGCACCGGCTTCCCATTCGGTCCGACGCTGAGCGGGAAGTACACGCGGTGCGTCGACGGGTCCGCCGCGACCGTGTGCGCGTTGTCGCCGGGATGCTCGCTGTCGATCTTAACGAGACCGGGCGCGCCGAGATCGAACACCGTGAGGTCTCCGCTCTCCGCCGCCACATAAAGCCAGCCGAGCCCGGGATCGATGCTGAGCACGTCCGGCCCGCTGCCGGTCCGCGCGGTCACGATCGCGTGGCCACCGTCGAGCGTGACGCGCGCGAGCGTCGAGCTCCCTTCGCACGCGACGAGCGCGCTCTGACCGTCGGGATGAAGGCGGAGGCCGTGCGCCGCTTCGCAGCCGGGAAGATCGATGCGCGTCGTGACGGTCGCGGCGATCGGATCGATGCCGACGAGCTGATCGGGACCATCGGAGCGCTCCGCCGTCACCCAGAAGGCGTGACGAGTCGCGTCGTACACGACGTTGCCCGTCTCGGCCCCGACGACGACGCGCATGCGAGCGCCGACGCCGCGGTCATGGAGCAGCGAGACGGCGCCGTCCGATTGATCGGAGACGGCGACGATCTCGTCGCGCCCATCCCACGCGATGCCGTCGGGCCCACGTCCGGTTGTCACGCGGCCGACCTCCGCTAGCGATGCCGCGTCGACGATCACGACCTGATTCGGGAGCGCCGTCACGAAGACGCGGCCGATCTCGGGGGCGACCACGACCCCGCGCGCGGTCGGGATATTCGGAACAACGCCGGCGACCTTGACCTCCGCGAGATCGACGGCGACGAGCGCGTTGTCGTGCATGTGCGCGATGAAGAGGCGCCCCCGCGAAGAGTCGATGTCCTGATAGTCGAAGCGGTTCGCGCGTCCCGGCAGCTCGACGTCACGGACGAGGCTCAGCGGAAGGCGGGCGTCGGAGACCGCGCCGGATTCAGCGCCGCCGGCGGCGTCACGCTGCGCATGGCCGCACCCGGCGACGAGGGCGGGAGCGACAAGGGCGAGGAGGAAGGGAGCACGCATGCCGAGCGCCCAAGCTCGTGCCGTGCCAACCAAGAAAGCCCGCAAAAACGGGATGCTGTTTCCTGGAGGTGACACTCCTATCGCGTATCCTCTCCCCGTCGATGACGACGGCGCTGGAGGTGACGCGCGGGACTGTCCTTCGCGGGAAATACCGGGTCGAGCGCACGCTTGGCGAAGGCGGCATGGGGATTGTCCTGCTCGCCACCCATGTGAAGCTCGAACAGCGCGTCGCGCTCAAGATGCTCCGTCCTGCGGCGCGCGCGCGGCCGAACGTCGTCGCGCGTTTTGCGCGCGAGGCTCGCGCTGCGGCGAAGCTGCGGAACGATCACGTCGTCCGCGTGCTCGACGTCGACGAGACCGAGGAAGGCGATCCGTTCCTCGTGATGGAATACTTGAGCGGCACCGACCTCGAGACGCGCGTCCGGCGCGACGGACCGCTCTCGCCGGCGGAGGCGATCGATTACGCGCTTCAGGCCTGCGAAGGGATCGCCGAGGCCCATGCCCTCGGGATCGTGCATCGCGATCTCAAGCCCGCGAACCTCTTCGTCACGAAGAGCGCGGAAGGCACCGATCGCATCAAAGTGCTCGATTTCGGCATCGCGAAGGCGGGCGAGGACTTCTCTGTCACCGCCGCGGACGCGATCCTCGGGTCACCGAGCTTCATGGCGCCGGAGCAGCTCGCGAGCGCGGGAGAGGCGAGCCCGCGCTCCGACATCTGGTCGCTTGGCGTCGTTCTCTTTTACGTCCTGACGGGGGAGCTTCCGTTCGTCGCCGACAACCTCGCCGCCCTCGCCGCGAAGATCACGGGCGAGAGCGCGCGCTCGCTCCGCGATCTGCATCCCACGCTGCCGGAGCCGCTCTACGACGTGATCGATCGATGCCTCGAGAAAGACCCCGCCGATCGATTCGCGAGCGTCGTCGAGCTCGCGCGCGCGCTTGCGGACGCGGCCGAGATCCCCGATCGCGCGGATCGCGTCTCGCGGATCGCGCGCGCGGCGGCGGTGCGGGTGGAGCAGCCTTCGTCGGCGCGGATCCCACTGGAAAAGAAGCCGGAGCGTGTCACCGAAGAGGTGGCGATAACGACGGCGCCAGTGCCGCGGCGACGGCGGTGGCCTCTCTTCGCGCTGGTTGCGATCCTCGTCATCGGCGCGGTCGTCGTTATCCGTTGGCGCGCGCGAAAGACGGAAATGGTCGCCGAGCCGGCCGTCACGCTCGATCCCGCGGGGGTCGGCTTCGATGATCTCTCGTACGCGCCCTCGCTGAAGCGCGTCGTCATCCCCGCCGGCGAGCTCGGCGAGGTCGCGCTGCTCGATCCGGAGTCGCGAAAGCTCGACGTCATCTCCGGCTTCACGCGATCGCCCACCGGCAAAGGTGGTCACACGCAAGGCGCGACCTCCGCCGCGATGGCGGGCGGACTCCTCGCGGTCATCGATCGCTCGACGCGCACCGTCGCGCTCGTGGCGCCGGAGGAACGCCGCATCCTCTCTACGCATCCGCTCGGCGGCGTCCCGGATTACGTGCGGTACGAGCCGACGAACGGCGAGGTCTGGGTGACGGAACCCGACATCGAACGCATCGAAGTGTTCACGCTCGACGCCGCCGCGAAGGAGCTTCGCCCGTCGTCGCCGATCGAGGTTCCGGGTGGGCCCGAGTTCGTCGCGTTCGACGCAACGCGCGCGTTCACGAATTTGTGGAAGGGCCAGACGAGCACGATCGATCTGCATACGCACAAAGTGCGGAACACGTTCACGAACGGCTGCGAGGGCTCGCGCACGCTCGCGATCGACGAACGACGTGCGCTCCTCTTCGTCGCGTGCGTCGAGGGGCGGGTCACCTCGATCGATCTCTCCCATGGCTATCGGCTGCTCGGAAAGGTCGACTACCACCCCGGCATCGATGCGCTGGTGCTCGACCCGACGCGGGGCCTCCTTTACGCGCCGAGCGCCGAGGCCGGAAAAATGGCGGCGATCGCGTTCGACCGCGATGGCGTCCCGAGCCTCGCGTTCGAAGTGACGACGCAAAAAGGCGCCGCGTGTGCCACGCTCGATCCCTCGGGCGCGATCTGGATCTGCGATCCCGTCCATGGGCGCCTCCTCGTCATGGCGCCGCCGCGTTGAAGAAATCGAGCCCGAAGCGCACGCCGATCTCGAACGTGCCGTGAAAACGCCGTGCCGGAGAGACCGCGCCGTTCGACACCGGGGGCGGACAGCTCGAACGACGAGCTTCGCGCGAGCGATCCGCCGATGACGAGGCCGAGCCGCGTCGAACGTCCTAGACGAAGGGTCGGGACCGCCGCCGCCCGAAGCAAGACGGGACCGCTCCATCGCCGCGTCGATACCTGATCGGAGTCGTCGATCCGGCGCACCGACCACGACCATCCGAACGCGAGCTCCGCCTCCGGAGACAGCCTTCCCCGCGCCGGTCCGCGGACGCGCGCGAGGACATCGAGCTCGAGATCGCGACCGAAGCTCGAGATGCACTCGCTCGTCGATCCACAAAGACGCGGCGTCGTCGGCGTGAAGAGACCGAGGACGCCGAGCTCGACGCGCCAGCGCGCCTGCGGATCGAGCGCGAGCGCGAGGTCTAGGCCGAGTGGGGTTCCGCCAAACGTGGTGTCGCCCGCCCGCGTCGCCCGATCGAACGCGCCTACTGGCAGCGCGAGGCCCGCGCGCACGCCGGCGTCGACGACGGGCTCGGCCTGGGCCGCCGACGCGAACGCGAGGACGAGCGCGAACGCACGCCGCTTCACGGTCGCCTCGACGGAAACCGATCATCGAAGCGCTCGAGCCCGCCGGCGGACGGAGCGCACGCGCATGCATGGCCTCGATCGTCGGCCACCGCGCAATGCGTCGCCGAAGGCGCATCGAACCGCCCTAGAAAATCGAGCTTTCCGGTCATCGACAGTCCGACGACGGAGAGACATCCGCACGCGCTTCCGGCGAGGAACGCATGGCGCATGGTCGGCGCGTAGCCCATGACGTCGTAGCCGCCGCCCGACGCGAGCGCATCGATGACGTGACCGTCGCTCGGATCGAGCACGCTGAGCGTCCCTTCCGAGCACCCGGCGAGGATCCAGCCGTGCTCGGGCTCGAGCTCGATCCCGCGCGACGCCGCGCATCCGTTCGGCCAATCGCCGACGACGCTTCGGGTGTGCACGTCGAGGGCGATGGTGCGGGCTTGCCAGTGATGCGTGTACGCGCGGCCGCGCATCGGATCGATCACGAGCGACTCCGGTCCGTTCTCGATCGGAATGATCGCGATGGAGCGGGGCGTGTTGCCTTCGAGCGTGAAGATCTCGAGCTGACTCCCCGACGGCTCCGTGACCCAGAGCTCGCCGGTGGCCGCGACCCACCTGACGTAGTCGGGCCCGGCGGCGAGCGGCGCCGTCGCGAGCGGAGCGCCCGACTTTGCATCGACGACGTGGAGCGTCTTCGACGTGCGATCCGTGGCGATCCGTGACGAACATGAGGCCGCGCCCCACGTCGGCCGAGGTCGGTCCGTCGTCGTGGCCGCCTTCGTAGCTCGGGAGCGCGGAGAAGCCGCCGTGCGTCGCGACCGCCCGCGTGTCGGGATCGACGAGGTACACGTTTCCGGAGCGGCCGCCCGGAACGATCACGCGCCGGAGCTCGGGCGACCAGCGGAGATCATCGAAGCCGATCCCCGGTTCGCCGCCGGGCAGCGCGATCTCCGTTCCTTCGCCGGCGCTCGCGCACGCGGCGAGGATCGCGACGGCGATCGTTCGTCGAACCATGCGCGGGCGAGGCAGCACGCACCGTGCCGCTCGGACTTCCCGCGGCGGACGCTTCCGAGTGACACCTCCAGGTAACAGTGACCGCGAAATCAGCGCGTTTTCCGCCCGGCACGAAGCCTGCTCAGCGCCGCGACCATCATGAACCGCGCTGTCCTCCTTTCGCTCTTTTCTCTCGTCACCGTCGGCTGCGCCGCGAGCTCTCCCGAGGAGACGTCCGGGTCGACCGAAGCCGCCATCACCGACGATTGGCAGCCGCTTCTTCGGTGCAACGACGGCGCGGCCGTGCTCGACGTGAACGGCGGCGAGCGGCGCAATCTGCAGCTCGTGATCAAGAAGAAGGAGATCATCGACTACCTCAATCGCGTTGGCGCGGTCAGCTCCGCGTACGGCGCGACGGAGGTGATCCTCTCGGGGTGGACCGGCCGCGTGAATTGGGTCGAAGGTCGTGGCCCGCGGCTCGACGCGCAGCCGTACGGGTCGCCCGGCGTGTTCAAGGCCGGCGACTTCCAAGAGATGATCGCCGATCACAACACCTACGAAGGTGGCTACGGCCGCTTCGTCCGCGTCGCGCGCGAAGGCGCCGGCATCAAGGTGCAGTTCGGCTCGATCGAGAAGCGCGGCTGCGCGCAGTTCGAGAGCTATTACGTCGGCGACGGCTTCGGCACCGTCACCTCGTGCGTGTCCGACTACTCGGAGCTCGTGGAAAAGGCGAATTGGTACTTCGACTCGTGTGAATGAAAATTGAGGCAGAATGAAGCCGATGTCCGGAAGCTCCCTCGGCTACACGGTCGACATCGGCGACGGCGAAGCGGCCGGGACGCCCGTGGCGCTGAAGCTCGTCGTGGTCGATGGACCCGACGCCGGCGCGGAGGTGCCGATCGACGGACCGTCGGAGATCGGCGCGGAGCCCGGCTGCGCGCTCGTCCTCTCGGATCCAGCGGTGTCGCGGCGACATGCACGCGTTGCCATCGGGAACGGCAACATCGTCGTGACCGATCTCGAGAGCCGGAATGGCACGTTCGTCGGCGAGGCCCGCATCCGCGAAGCCGAGCTCCCGATCGGCTCGGTGCTTCGCATCGGCAAGAGCCTCGTCGCGGTGCAGCTCCGCTGGCGCATTCGCGAGGTGCCGCCTTCGAACGCGCGTTCGTTCGGTGACCTTTACGGAGAGTCGCTCGCGATGCGTGAGATCTTTGCCATCCTCGAGCGAGTCGCGCGAAGCGACGTGACGGTGCTCGTCGAAGGCGAGAGCGGAACCGGAAAGGAGCTCGTCGCGCGATCGATCCATCGTGCATCGCGCCGTGCCTCCGGTCCGTACGTCGTGTTCGACTGCAGCGCGGTGCCGGCCGACCTCGCCGAGAGCGAGCTCTTCGGCCACAAAAAGGGCGCTTTTTCGGGCGCAACCGCCGATCGACCGGGCGCGTTCCGCAGCGCGCACGGCGGCACGCTTTGCCTCGACGAGCTTGGCGAGCTGCCGCTCGATCTCCAGCCGAAGCTCCTACGCGCGCTCGAGAACCGCGAGGTGCGGGCGGTGGGTGAGGACGCGCCGCGCAAGATCGACGTGCGTGTCATCGCGTCGACGAACCGCGATCTGCATGCCGAGGTGCAGCGCGGTCGCTTCCGCGCCGATCTTCTGTATCGCCTCGAAGTCGTGCGCGTCCGCATGCCTCCGCTCCGCGCGCGGCCCGATGACATCGCGGGTCTCGTCGAGCGCCTGCTCGAAAACGATCTTCCGCCGGGCGATCGGATCGAAGGTGAGAATCTGAAGAAGCTCGCCGCGTACGCGTGGCCCGGCAACGTGCGCGAGCTGAAGAACACGCTCGCGCGCGCGGTGGCGCTCGGCGCGGGCCCCGACGGTCCGGCCCGCTTCACGGATCTCGTCTTCAATGTCGGACCGGCGACGGCGGCCCCGGCGACGATCGGCTTCGAGTTTCCAGGCGTCGCCGAGCCGATGCCGTTCAAGGACGCGAAGGCGCAGCTCGTGGAGGCGTTCGAGCGCGCGTACGTGGCGGCGCTCCGAAAGCGTCATCCCGGCAACGTGCAGCGCGCGGCGGACGCGGCGGGTCTCAGCCGAAAGCATCTCTACGAGCTCCTCAAGCGAGTCGAAGGGCGCGAGCCGGAGTGACTGTTACCTCGAGGTGACGGCGATCCGCCGAGAAATCGTGGGTTCGCCCTGGTCTGGAGCTTGCTCCGGCGCGCACGACTGTCGTGCCGTTTCCTTTCGTTCTCATCCTCGCCGAGCTCGCCACGCCGCACGCCGCCGCGAGCCGCGCCGCTTCTCCGCCGGTCATCGACGGACGCCTCGACGACGGCGTCTGGTCCGATGCGGCCCTTACCGAGTCGTTCGTTCAGAAGTTTCCGAACGAGGGCCGTCCTCCGGCGGAGAAGACGAGCTTTCGCGTTCTTTACGACGACACGTCTCTCTACGTCGGCATCGACTGCGAGCAGACGGCCGACCC
>JAHBWE010000041.1 GCA_019637155.1 Labilithrix sp.
GCTCCTCGCGAGCGAGTCGGGCGGCGCGCTCGGCATCTCCGCCAACGCGGACATCGCGGTGAGCCGCAACATCGCGTTCGCGCCGTGGTTCTCGACCGCCGTCGTCGCGCGCGAGGCCTCCGCTCCGATCGGCACCGCCGGCTATCGCCCCACCCTCATCGGGCTCGGCATCGCCGCGCCGCTCGCGAGCCCGTCGAGGTTCATCGTCCCGCGCCTCGGCGTCGGCTACGCGGTCCTCTGGGTCCACGTCTGGCCCGACACCGCGGTCGCACCGGCGGAGAAGAAGAGCCAGTCGATCGATCTCTTCGGCGCGGTGATGTACGTGAACGCCGCCATATCGATGAAGATCAACGCGCGCGCACGGATCACCGCGGAGGGCATGCTCGGCGTGAGCTCGCACGACCTCGTCGTGCGCATGGGCGACTCCGAGCGCGCGCACTGGGGCGTGCCCGTCGCGCACCTCGCGCTGCGCGGAGAGCTGGTGATCCCATGAAGCGCCGGAAGCTCCAGGCGCTCGCGAGCGCGGGCCTCGTCGCCGCCGTCACCACGCTGCTCGCCGCGTGCGACGAGGTCTACGCCGATCCGATCCTGATCCCGCAGCCGACCTTCGGGTCCACGTTCGACGCGGGGCCGCTCACGACGCCGCGGCCGCCGCCGTACGTCTGCGTCAACGAGCGCCTGCACGAGAACGGGCCCTGCACGGTCGAGGGCGCGACGTGCGAGAGCGGCCAATCGAGCGATCCCGACTGCAACTCCACGTTCACCTGCGTCGTCGATCGCGGCTACCGCTACTGGACCGAGACGCGGCGAGGCTCGTGCGCGGGGACGTGCCCGAAGACGATCGTCGACGGCGAGCCGTGCACGCTCACGCCGAGCGACGGCGGCGTCGTCAGCGACGAGACGGAGCTCCAGTGCGTCGCGGACGGGCGCCTCTGCGGCTGCACGACCGGACGCGACGGCGCGCACGCGCACCCGCGCCGCTGGGTGTGCACCACCGCCGGCGACGGATGCCCGATCTCGCGCCCGCTCGTCGGCTCGGGATGCCTCGGCGATCGCGCCTGCGACTACGGCGGCTGCACGCTGAAGCGCGGCGCGGGGATGGTCTGCTCGGAGGGGGTATGGCAAGTGGAGGCGACCGAATGCCCACCCTGAAGCGGCTCGCCCGGGCGCTCGGCGTCGCGATCGGCGTCGCGTTCGCGCTCCTCGTCGGCTGCAACGACGACTACGAGTACCCGAGCTTCGGGGGCGGCTTCGCCTCGTCGTCGTCGGGGACCTTCGACTCCGATCGCCGCGCCGAGCCGTCGTTGTGCGAACAGGTCAGCGAAGGCGAGCGATGCACCGGCAACATCGCGAGCGGCAGCTGCGAGCGCGGCACGTTCGCGAGCTACTCCTGCAACGCCCACCTCGCGTGTGCGCTCGACGACGGTCGCAACGGCACCTGGACGCTCACCGAGCCCACGCGAACGGACTGCCGCACCGACTGCCCCGAGGCCTACACCGAGGACTACGCCGGCTGCACCGGCGCGAACGCCGGCACCCTCCTCTGCGAATACCCAGAGGGAACGTGCGGTTGCGCGCCGATCTACGCACCCGAGCCCGAGCCCGACGCGGACGAAGACGCGGGCGCGAACGAAGACGCAGGCGCCGACGAAGACGCGGGCGCGGACGAAGACGCCGCCGCGCCGCCGCCGCCGCCCAAGCCGATCGGTTACGAGTGGCGCTGCGTCGCGCCGCCTTCTCCGATCTCTCCCGCCGACGCGGGCCCCCTCCGCTGCCCCCGGCTGCGACCGCGCGAGGGGCAGGACTGCGTCCGTCCGATGACGTGCGACTATGGCGCGTGCGTCTTCGAAGACGGCTACCGAATGCGTTGTTACGATGGCTCGTGGGCCCGTGATCTCGATAGGAGCACTCAATGCGAACGATGAACTTCCGCTCGGGCCTCTTCCTCTTCGTGCCGCTCCTCGTCGCGACCGTCGCGGCAGGTTGTAATCTACAAGAATCGGATTACGCCGAGCGCTACGTCAACTCGACGCCGTCGGTCGCGCCGACGCCGGGCCCGCAGCCGAAGTTCACGCAGGCGCTCTCGACCGAGGTCGCGCCGCCGCCGATCTCGGGCGGCACCCTCGCGGTCGCGCCCGACGGCCGCACCGCCGTCGCCGCCGATCCGGATCGCGATCGCGTCTACGTCGTCGACGTGCCGACGCGCACGGTGAAGCACGACGTCGCGCTCCCGGCCGGCGCGGAGCCCGGACGCGTCGCGATCGACTCGCACGGCTTCGCGCACGTCGCGCTCCGCAACGCGGGGGCGATCGCGACGATCGAGCTCGCGACCGGCAAGAGCTCCCTCCGCGCGCTCTGCGTCGCCCCGCGCGGCGTCGCGTTCGACGCGAAGATCGACGCGATCCACGTCGCGTGCGCGGAGGGCGACCTCTACACCGTGCCGCTCGCGGGCGGCGCGGTCCAGCGGCTCGGGCTCGACCGCGATCTCCGCGACGTCCTCGTGCTCAAGGACCGCCTCTACGTCAGCCACTTCCGCGGCGCGAACGTCTCGATCCTCTCGCGCGACGGCTCGTACTTCGGTGAGTCGACGCGCGGCGGAAACCTCAGCTGGCGGATGGCGGCCCCGCCGCTCGTCGACGGCCAGGCCGAGAAGGACGACGTCGCGCTCGTCTCGCAGGACCCGATCAACCCCGCTCCTTCGACGAACGGCGCCGGCTACTACGGCTCCGGCGCGGTCGACACCTGCAACTCGCCGACGATCACGGCGACGCGCCTCGACGTCCCGGGTGAGGAGTCGATCCGCATCCCGCCCGCCGTGCTCCCGGTCGACCTCGCGACCGACGGCCGCGAGTACGCGATCGTCGCCGCCGGCAACGGCCACACCCCGGAGCTCCCGCAGATCTTCATCCATCGCGTGAAGACGCGGGCGACCGACTCCTCGGACTTCCCGTCGTCCAGCTCGCGCTTCACGCCGAACCCGGGCTGCAACGAGATGGCGAAGGGGTACGTGCCCGGCCAGGCGATCGCGGCGGCGTACGACGGCGAAGACCAGCTGCTCGTGCAGTCGCGCGAGCCCGCGGCCCTCTACATCATGAGCCCCGATCGGCAGCGCGTGTACAAGGAGATCCAGCTCTCCACCGAGTCGCGCGAGGACACGGGCCACGCGATCTTCCACTCGAACAGCGGCGGCTTCCTCGCGTGCGCGTCGTGCCACGCCGAGGGCGGCGAGGACGGTCGCACGTGGGACTTCGTCGAAGGCGAGCGCCGCACGCCGTCGATGCTCGGCACCCTCGCGCACACCGCGCCCTTCCACTGGGACGGCACGATCAAGGACATGCGTCACCTCGTCGATCACGTCTTCACGAGCCGCATGAGCGGTCCGAACGTCGACGAGGCGCAGGTGAGCACGCTCCAGACGTGGCTCTTCCGCCTCCCCGCCCCGCCGAAGTTGGTCCACCCCGCCGAGTCGGTGGAGCGCGGGCGCGTCCTCTTCGAGCAGCGCGGCTGCGTGACGTGCCACTCGGGCAAGGAGTACACGAACAACGAGACGGTGGACGTCGGCACTGGCGCGCTCTACCAGGTGCCGTCCCTCGTCGGCGTCGGCTGGCGCGCGCCGTTCCTCCACAACGGCTGCGCGAAGACGCTCGCGGCGCGCTTCGACGGCACCGCGTGCGGCGGCGACAAGCACGGCGACGTCGCGAACCTCACGAAGCAGGAGATCAACGACCTGTCGATGTTCATGGACACGCTCTGATGCGGCTGCGTTTTGCGCTCTGCCTCGCGGCGCCGCTGCTCGTCGCGACGGCGTCGACGCCGGCCCGCGCGGACGACGTGCCGGCGCTGTCGTCGATCGACTCGGTCCACCTCCGCAACGGGGGCCTCTATCGCGGGCGCGTCACCGAGATCGTCCCCGGCGATCACGTGACGATCCTCGTCGAGAAGGGCGAGTCGAAGCGCATCGCGTGGGGCGACATCGACAAGGTCGTCGTCGCGTCGTCGCCGCCGCCCGGCGGAGCGACGGCGACCGACACGCCCACGGTGGGGGCGCGCACGATCCCGCCGGGCACGCCGGCCGCGCCCGCGCCGATGAGCGGACCGCGCGCGCGCGTGCACGTCGTCGCGCCGAACAGGGTCATCCTCTATCGCCGCCCCGCCGGCTCGAGCGCGTGGACGCAGGCGTGCACCTCGCCGTGCGACGAGGAGCTGCCGATCGGCGACACGTACCGCATCGCCGGCAACAACGTCGCGCAGTCGAAGGAGTTCAACCTCGGCGCGAGCGCCGGCGCCACGGTGACGATCGCGGTCGATCCGCCGTCGATGGGCGGCATCGTGATGGGTGGCCTCATCGCCGGCGGCGGCGTGCTCACGGGGTACGTGGGCCTCTTGCTCGCGGCCGTCTCGTTCGACGAGCGAGGCAAGGACAAGGACGCGCTCCTCACCGGCGGCCTCATCGCGATGGGCGTCGGCGCGGTCGCGACGGTGGGCGGCCTCATCCTCTGCCTCACGAGCGCCACGACCGACATCCACCAGACCACGACGGCCGGCCCGAAGGACGCGGCCCTCCGCGAGCCGACATGGCGCACGGCCGACCGCGCCGCCATGCCGGCCGCCCAGTTCCCGCTCCTGTTCTCTGGCTCGTTCTAACGCGAGCCGCAGAAGGGCGCGCAGGTGCCGGGCTCGCCGCTGTCGGCGTCGCAGCGGCCGGCGCATTCGCTCGAGACGAGGGCGCCGGTGCAGGCGCTGCCGGCGGGCTTGCGCGCCGCGCACTTCTGGGTCGCGTCGCAATGGAGGCCGCGGACGCAGTCGTCGTCCGTCGCGCAGGGGCCGCCTTCGGGGGCGGGGTCCTTCGCCGGCTTCGCGGCGACGCAGGTGCCCGAGGTCGGGTCGCACTCGGCGCCCGCGACGCAGCTCGGGTGATCGCCGAACGCGAGCACGCTCTCCTTCTCGATCGCCGCGCCGCCGCCGTCGACCTTCGCCGGGCCGCACGGCGCGCCGAGCGCGGGCGGCGCGACGCAGCGGCCCTCCGTCGATTCGCTGTATCCTACACACGTCAGGCCGTCGACGCACTCGTGGTCGCCGGCGCAGCTCGCGCCGTTCGGACCGGTCCCGACGAACGCCTCGCGGCACGCGGTGCCGGCCGGATCGGTGAACGTCGACGTGACGTTCGCGCACTCGTCGGCCCCGTAGGTCGCGGCGTACGCGGCGTAGCAGGCCTCGGCGCGATCGGCGCGGTAGAGGAGGCGGCCCGAGCCGCTCGAGAGCGCGAGGACGAGCCGGCACTGCGGCTCGACGAGGGAGGCGAGGCCGAAGGTGAGCTTGTAGTCGGTCGTCTCCTTGTCCGCCGCGGTGCAACACTGCTCCAAGGAGGAGAGGACGACGCCGAGCGTCTTCGCGCAGAAGTCGGTCACGTTCGCGGCGGTCGCCGTGACGGGGCCGGCGCCGCCGCTCGAGGTGCTCGACGACGTCGTGCCCGGCGCGGGCGCGGGCGCCGGATCGTCGTCGCACGCAGCGACCGCGATCACCGCGGCGACGACGAGCCCGAACGCGAGGAGACGTCCCATCTCCTCGAGGATACGCTCGACGGCGGACATGGTAGAGGCCGACGCGACGACGCTCATTCTCCATCCCTTCGAGCAATCGACGTGGTCCATCGCGCGGATCCTCTGCCCGACGAGCGACGTGACCGCGCTTCTGCAGGCCCTCTCGCCGGGCGGCGTGAGCTACTACCCGGATCAACCCGAGGACGGCCGAGCACGCAGCCTGCTCCTCCTCGATCGCCACTTCCCCGGTTGGATGGACGTGGTGCGGCGGTTCGCGAGCGATCCCGCGTCGCTCCATATCGTGCCGCACGAGAGCTACGACTTCTCGTGGAGGCTGCCGTCCGAGCCGATGCCGATCGGCGCGAACCTCCGGATCGCCTCGAGGTCGTGCGAAGCGCGCGGGCCGGATCTCATCCGCGTCGATCCGGGGCTCGCATTCGGCAACTTCAGGCATCCCACGACGAGCATGTGCGCGGCCGCCGTCATGGAAGTCGCTCGCCCGGGGTCATCGCTGCTCGACGTGGGATGTGGCACCGGGATCCTCTTCCTCATCGCTTCCCGCCTGGGCGTGAAGCGCCTGGCCGCCACGGACATCGCCCCCTACGCTCGCTACGTGGCGGCGCGAAACGCGGCGTTGAACGACGTACAGATCGCGATCACGCACGATCTCCCGGACGCGCGCTTCGACGTCGTCGTCGCCAACGTCTGGTCTCGGGCGTTTCACGCGCTCGGGGCTCCGATCTGCGCGAGGCTCGCGGACGGCGGCACCGCGATCGTCTCCGGCTTCGGGTCTCACGAGGCCGACGCCGTCGCCGCGTGTTTCCCGGAGCTCCGCTTCGAGAAACGCGAGCAATCCTCGTGGTGCGCGCTCGTCGGTGTTCGCGCCTAGGCGACGCGCGAGGCGAGTGCTACGAGGAGGGCATGCATCGCGCGCTCGTGCTCGTCGCCCTCGGACTCGTCGCCTGCAAGACCGGCCCCGCGCCGGAGCCGAAGCCGGAGCCCGCGCCGACGTCGAAGACGGAGACGAAGAGCGCGCCGGCGCCGACGGAGGGCGTCCTCCGCCTCGGCGCGGCGATCGAGGGCAACACGCAGAGCGTGGCGCTCGCAGACGTCGCGAAGAAGCCGGACGCGTACACGAACAAGACGTTCACGACGACGGGCACCGTCACCGCGGTGTGCCAGCACATGGGCTGCTGGATGGAGATCAAGGACGACGCGAGCCAGGCCCACATCAAGATGGCGGGCCACTCGTTCTTCGTCCCGAAGACCGCGTCGGGCCGGAAGGCGCGCATCCAGGCGAAGCTCGTCCCGAGCGGCAAGGAAGGCGCGTGCGAGGGCGAGGGCCACGAGGGCATGGCCGCGATGGAAGCGAAGGAAGGCAAGAAGGGCTGCCGCGCCGAAGCGGAGGAGCAGCTCGGCCGCCCCCTCGCGAAGCTCGAGCTCGTCGCCGACGGCGTCGAGCTCCTGTAGCGCCGACGAAGCTCGCCGAGCCGATGGGGAAGCTCGCGCCGACGCACGCCGGGCGTGTCTATGCCGACGAGAGGCTCCTCGTCTCGCTCTTCTTCGAGGCGCCGCACGCCGAGGTCGCCGGCGGCGTCCTCGCCGTCCTCGATCGGATGCTCGAGCGCGCCGGCATGACGTGGATCGGCGGCAAGCGGATCAAGGCCGAAGGTGCGGGCACCGCGCTCTACGCTCCGTTCAGCGAGGCGCTCGCGAAGCGCGTGCGCGGAAGGCTCGAGCGGCCGGACGCTCATCCCGACGAGTGGTTCGTCGTCCGCGACGAGGCGGACGAGTCGACGCTCCCGCGCCACCGCCTCCGCTACGACGCTCGAACCGGGAGCTCGCCCCAAGCGACCGGAAGGCTCGAGCTGTGGCTCCCGCCCGAGCCGTTCTCGAGCGGCGACGAGCAGGCGTCGACGTGGCTCGTCGATCTGCTCGCGCGCGTCGCGTTCACCAGCGGCACGGTCTCGATCGGCCTCGTGTCCGAAGGGGTCCCCGATCCGGTCGGCTTCAACCGCGCCGTCGTCGAGCGGACGTCCGCCCATCCCGGCCTCGATCTCGTCGACCCCACCGTGGGCGCGCGCCTCGGCACGTGCCACCGCGGGATCGGCTGGTTGACGCTGCTCTCCCCCGCCGTGCTCGCTCGGCTCGGCGTCGCTCGCGGCGACGAGCTCGAGCTCCCGCGCGGCGTCTCGTGGCTCCCGTTCGACGGCGGCCGCGGCGCCGTCCGCGCGGGGAAGACGCCGTCGCTCGACGACGATCCGAAGATGCGCGCGCTCGCGCTCGCGCTGTGGCCCGCGCAACACGTCCACCAGGGATGTCCGATCGGCCTCTACGAAGCGGACGGCATCCTCTGGCAGCTTCGTTGGTTGCTTCCACCTCGCCCGCGACGCTGACCGCTTGGGCAACGCGAGTGCCTGGCGAGTCACCCGCGCGGGATCACACCGGTCAAGACTGTGACCGACAAACCTGCGCGTTGCGGGCAATTTCGGACGTCGGCGCGATCGACGATCCCGAGCACGCCGACGTCTTCTCGTCCCGCGGCATCTTCGTCTGCGGTCGCGTCACGCCGGGCGACGTCGACACGTTCGACGTCACGATGGAGCCGCCGTTCTATGGCTGGCGCGCGGGCTTCGACGTCACGCCGTCGAAGGGTGGGCTGGTCGTCGAGGTCCTGATCGAGGACGACCTGCCGCCGGACGGGAACGATCCGCCCGTCCAGATCGAGAAGAAGACGACGCTCCGCGGTGACGATCTATGCGTACTTCGCGGCGAAGGTCGCGATCGCGGCGTCGGCGTAGTCGCGGTCGGGCGCGAGGTGCGCGGCGATCGACGGCAAGAGCGTGCGCTCGTGGCTCAGGCCGGCGACGAGCGCGACCTCGGTCGCGAGGGCGAAGCACTTGTTCTTGCCGGCCGTCATCGCGGCGAGGGTCACGAGCGCGGCGTCGGGGCTCGCCTCGATCTTCGTGCGCGCGGCGGCGAAGAGCGCGCCGACGTCGTGCGCGCGGAGGTCGGGCACCGTGCGCGCGAGCGCGGAGAGCACCGCCGTCTCTTGCGCGTCGATCTTCCCGTCCGCGCTCGCGACGAGGAGCATCGCGAGCGCGAGGCGCGCCGCGAGCGCGTCGTCCTTCGCGTCCTCGTACTTCGCCGTCACCGTGCGGACGACCTGCGCGAGGAACAGCTGGTCGTCGTCGAGGAAGAGCGCCTTCGCGAGCGCGCTCACCGCCTGGACGTTGGGGTCGGACGGCTCGCCGCCGAGCTTGCCGTCGCGCGCGCTCGCGATCACCTCCGCCGCGAGGACGAAGGCCTTTCGCCGGAGCGGCAGCTGCGCGAGCTCGCCGAGCGCGTCGATCCCCTTCACCTCGCTCGGCACCGCCGCCATCAGCGCGCGCGCGTCGAACGACGCGAGCTCCTGCACCGTCGCGAAGTGCGCCTCGAGCTGACGCGCCTCTTCGTCGGCGAGCACGCCGTCGGCGCCGGCGGCGAAGACCATCGCGGCGGTGAGGAGCACGGCCTCGCGCCGTCCGTCGCCGGACGGCGGGAGCGCGTCGCGTCCGAGCGCGAGGACCGCGTCGTCGCCGGTGAGGACCGCGCGCGCGCGGTCGAAGCGCTCCTCGTCCGGCGCGTCGGTCAGCTCGGCGGGACCGAGCGCGATCGCGCCGCGCGGACCGTGGAAGAAGTACGTGCGGCCTTGCGCGACGTCGTCGGCGATCCACGTCCCGACCTGGCGCGCGTGCGTCTCGGCGACGTCGGCGGTCCAGTGCGCGAGGAGCGCGTCCGGCGCGAACGAGAGCCCACGGCCCGGAGGCGCGCCGGGGTCTTCGATCCGGACCTCGGTCGCGAGGAGCTTCGCCGCGCCGGCGGCGAGACCGGCGGCGAGGAGGTAGTCCGCCGCCGACGCGAGCAGCGGCACGTGGAGCGCGAGCCCGTCGCGGCTGCGATCGACGACGACGCCGCGCGCGGCGCCGCGCGTCCACGCGATGAACGAGCCATGCAGCCCCGCCCGCGCGAAGCTCGCCTCGAGCTCGGGCGTGAGCTCCATCTTCGACGGCGCGGCGGCGGCGTCGACGATGTTGGCGAGGAGCCCCTTCGGCCACGCTTCGCCGGTCCACCCCGCGCCGGTGAGCTGCACCGGAGCGCCCATCCCCGACGCGGAGACGATCGCGTTGAAGCCAGGCAACTCGCGCGCGGCGACGTGAAACGTGATGCTCATCGTGAACGCCGCCAGGGTAGAACATCGCACGCACGAGGCGACGCCGATCCTTCCCGCGCGAGGCGGCGCCGAGCCTTTCCCGCGCGGCAACGGCGGTTGCGCGGAAGCGCTCTGGTCGTGTCGTCGCGCGCGGCGCAGAGTGCGCGCCATGAAGACGATCGCCGCCGGTCTCGCGCTCTTCGTCGTCGCGTGCGTCAGCGAGGCGCCCGAGGACGTCGCCGCTTCGTACGAGGCGATCTCCACCTACGCGAGCACGCCGCGCGCGGCGATCCACGTCACGCGGCTCGACGACGCGGAGCCGCTCGACGCCGACGCCGACGCGCACGCGACCGCCGACGCGCGCGCGACGGCCGAGGGCGATGCGCGTGCGAGTCGCGCGCGGCTCGCGGGCCGGGTGTATACCGCCGACTTCGCGAGCGGGCGCATCGACGTCGGCGGCGCGCCGATCGCGGGCTCCTTCGTCGATCCAGCGCTGCCGAAGGGCTACGCGCCGTTCAACGTCGCCGCGCTCGACGGCACGCTCTACGTCGCGTACGGCACGACGAACGAGCTCGGCGGCGGCATCGTCGACGCGTTCGACGCGGACGGACGCTTCCTCGCGCGCGTCGCGCAGGGCGGCTCGCTCGACGCGCCGCACGCGCTCGCGCTCGCCCCCGCGTCGTGGGGACGCTTCGCCGGCGCCCTCCTCGTCGGCAACCACGGCGACGGCGCGGTCCACCTCTTCGATCCGCGGAGCGGCAGGGAGCTCGGCCTCGTCGCCGACGCCGCCGGCCCGATCGCGATCGCACACCTGTGGACGTTGCGCGTCGAAGGCGGCGCGGTGCGCTTCGAGAGCGACGTCGCGTCGGGGACGCTCGTGCCCACGCGCTGATACGCTCCACCCGTGGGCGATCCGCTCTTCGACGCGATCCTCGCCGCGCCGGACGACGACGCGGCGCGGCTCGTCTGGGCCGATCGCGAAGGAGGAGCGCGCGGCGAGCTCGTCGTCCTCCAGTGCTCGCTCGCGGCGCGGACCGCTCCCGCCGACCAGCGCGAGCTCTTCGCCCGCCGCGCCGGCGAGCTCGTGCGCGCCCACGGCGCCGAGTGGACGCCCCTCGCCTCGTACGCGCGCCCCACCTTCGTGCGCGGCTTCGTCGAGGAGGTCACGATCGCGCTCGCCGAGCTCGAAGGACGAGCGGAGACGATCTGGCGGGACGAGCCGCTCGTGCGAACGCTCGTCGTCACCGACGTCGCGCAGTACGCCGTCATCTCGAGCGACGGGCGCTACCCGTGGGCGATCGCGGCGGTGACGCTCGAGGACGTCTTCGCGCGCATCCCGCCGGGGAAGGTCACCTCGCTCGCGCTGTCGCCGTTCGCGGAGGCGACCGGAATCTGGGAGGACCTCTATCGCCGCCCGGCCGACTTCGGGCGCGTCTGCGTCCGCGCCGTCGCGGGCGCGCCCTCGCTCGCGCGCGTCGAGGAGATCGTCATCCCCGGCGTCCCCGACGCGCGCGCGCTCCTCGCGGAGCAGCGCGGGATCAGAGCGCCGAGATGAGGACCTCGCGGTCCTTCGCGCCGCGCGCGGGGCCGACGAGGCCGCGCCGCTCCATCGTCTCGACGATGCGCGCGGCGCGGTTGTAGCCAAGCCCGAGGTGGCGCTGGAGCCAGCTCGTGGAGCAGCGGCGCGTCTCGGCGACGATGCGCACCGCGTCGTCGTACATCGCGTCCTGCTCGGCGTCGTCGTCCGCCGGCGCGCCGTCTTCGTCGCGCGGCTTCAGGATGTTGTCGTCGTAGACCGGCTCGCCCTGCGCGCGGAGATAGTCGGTGATCTCCTGGACCTCCTCCTCGCTCACCCACGGGCACTGCACGCGCTTCGTGTCGTTCGTGCCGTTCAGCTTGATGAGCATGTCGCCCTTGCCGAGGAGGTGCTCCGCGCCCTGCTCGTCGAGGATCGTGCGCGAGTCGATCTTCTGCGCGACGCGGAACGCGATCCGGGTCGGGAAGTTCGCCTTGATCATGCCGGTGATGACGTCGACCGACGGGCGCTGCGTCGCGAGGATGACGTGCATGCCGGCCGCGCGCGCCTTCTGCGCGAGGCGCGCGACGCAGGCCTCGACCTCCTTGCCCTGCTGCATCATGAGGTCGGCGAACTCGTCGATGACGATGACGATCATCGGGAGGTGATCGGGGAGGACCTCCTGCCCGTCGGGATCGTCGTCGCGGACGCGGAGCACCTCCTGGATGCCGTTCAGGTCCTTGCCGACGATCGCCTTGCCGAGCGGGTTCTTCACCTCGCCCGCGCGCACGCGCTTCACCCACCCGTTGTACGTCCCGATGTTCTTCGTCCCCGCGTCGGCGAAGAGCTGGTAGCGGCGCTCCATCTCGTCGACCGCCCACTTGAGCGCGTTCGACGCTTGCTTCATGTCGGTGACGACCGGCAAGAGCATGTGCGGGATGCGGTCGAACGGCGCGAGCTCGACGACCTTCGGATCGATCATGAGCATGCGCAGCTCCTCCGGCGTGCGGCGGAAGAGGAGCGACGTGAGCATGACGTTGAGGCCGACCGACTTGCCGGCGCCGGTCGCGCCGGCGACGATCGCGTGGGGCATGCTCGCGAGATCGGCGTAGACGGGGTTTCCGACGATGTCGCGACCGAGCACGACGGGGAGCGGCACCTCGAGCGTCTGGAAGCGGCGGTCCTCGACGAGGTCGCGGAGGTTCACCGCCGAGCGCGTCTCGTTCGGGAGCTCGAACCCGATCCGGTTCTTGCCCGGGATCGGGGCGACGATGCGGACCTTCTTCGCGAGCGCGAGCGCGAGGTCGTCGGCGAGGCCGGCGACGCGGCTCACCTTCGTGCCCGCGGCGGCGGAGACCTCGAAGGTGGTGACGACGGGGCCGGGGAGGATCTCCTCGACCTTGCCCGTGACCTTGTAGTCGGAGAGCGTCTTCGCGAGGAGGTCGGCCTCCGCGCGCAGCTTCACCTCGTCGAAGAGCGGCCCGATGTTCGCGGGCGCGGCGGCGAGCATGTCGATCGGCGGCAGCTTGAACGCGGGCTGCTCCTTCGGGCTCGGCTTCTTCTTCGTCTCCTTCGGCAGCTGCACCTTCTCGAGCGCGGCCGACGTGTCGACGATCGTGATGCCGGCGAACGGCGCCGGCGCCGGCTCGGGCTCAGGGGAAAGCTCGGGCTCGGGGGGAGAAGCGGCGACCTCTTCCTCGGTCTCCTCCTCTTCTTCCTCCGCGGACTGCTCCTCGATCGCCTCCTCCGCGCCGATCTCCTCGGGCGGCGGCTCGCTCTTCTTCTTCCGCGAGCGCTTCGGTTTTTCGGCGACGACGGGCTCCTCCTCGACGGCCTCCGGCTCCGGCGCGGGAGGCTCCTTCTTCGCGCGGCTCCGCTTCGGCTCCGGCTCCGGCGGTGGCAGCGTGATCGCCTTCTTGCGGCGCTTCTCCTCCTTCGTCTCTTCGAGCGGCACGAGCGCGGTCGCGCCGTCCCACTCCGCGCTCTCGGTCGCGATGCGCACGCGCGTCTCCGGGACCGCGGGCGAAGGCGCCGGCTCTTCCTCTTGATCCACGACGAGGATCGTCGCGTCGGCCTTCGGCAGCGCGATGACGGGCGCGTCGGCGAGCTTCTCTTCCTCCGCGCGCGCGCGGTCGAGGGCGCGCGCCTCGACCCATGCATTATGCACATAGCTCACGCCGCCGCGAACCTTCTCCTGGATGAAGGTGAAGAGCCGCGCGATCGCGCGCATCAGCGCGATGAAGGAGAAGCTCGCGCGGCTGATGAGGATGAGCCCCACCAGCGCGAAGCCGACGAGGAACGAGCCCGCGGTCGAGAACAGCGAGCGCGCGATCTCGCCGAAGAGCTCGCCGATCATGCCGCCGGCCGAGTAGCGGCCGAAGGCGAGCTTCTCGGGCCAGCCGACCTGCACGAGCGACGCGCCGATCACGACGAGGAGGATGTCGCCCGCGAGCCGCGACGCGGTGGCGCTGCTCTTCTTGCCGGTGACGAAGGGGATCCCGAGGAGCAGCGCCTCAGCGGGCACGACCCACGACATGACGCCGACGAGCCCGACGAACAGACGCGCGACGGACGCGCCGACCGCGCCGACCCAGTCCTCGCCGACGACGGAGGGATCGGGCACGACGTTCGGACGCGCCGGCTCGCCCGCGTACGAAGCGAGGGCGAGCGCGAAGAACACCGCGAGCGTCCACAGGAGCAGCGCCGCGACCTCGCGTCCGCGCGCGAACGAGTGCGGCTGCGACCCGAGGACGCTCGGCGCGCGTGTGTTCGCGGGGAGCGCGCGTCCGCCCCGAGGCACGAACAGCGGCTCGCTCACGCCGCCATCCGCATGTGCGAGCGCCGGCCCTGCCGTCAGATCCGGAGCCTGGTTCCGTCGACCCAACAATCCGTCCAAGAAGCCCATGCCTACTGTTACCTACATCGACGCTACGGCATGGCCGGATCCGTGGTCAACATTCGGGATGCCCGCGCCCGACCTGTCGAGCGGCCGGTTTATCCTTGGTTCTCCGAGGGATCCCGGCGTATCGTCCTTGTCCATTCGAGGAACGATGGGGCAAGCCCGGACAACGAGGTCGCTATGCTTCGCGCTGGCCGTGACCGCACTGCCGGTCGCGTCCGCGGGCTGCCGCGTCAACGAGGGGGACGTGAAGCGGTGGGAGACGACCCAGCGCGGTCCACACAAGCTCGTCGCCGTCATCACGCACGACAAGTACGCGCTCGAGCTGCGGACCGACGCGGCGATGGCCCTCATCCGGATGCCGCCTCGTGGTGGAACACGACAGGGCATCAAGTTCCTCATCGAGAAGTACAAGAACGAAGAGGGCGAGGAGCGGGAAGGCGCGCTGAACCAGCTCGCCCCCGAGACGCGGCAGCAGCTCGTCGACCGCCTCGTCCCGATGCTCATCGAGGAGCTCAAGGCGCCGCCGCCCGCGCGCACGCCGGAGGGCCGCCTTCCGGCGGACCCCACCGTCCCGTACAAGGACGCGTCGTTCGCGCTCCTCATCCACGAGCCGCCGCTCATCTCGAACGACGAGACGAAGGCGACGCTGAAGGCCGCGCTGACGAAGTGGGCGCAGACGGGCTTCGAGGACCGCATCGAGAACGGCTCGCAGCAGTACGGCCTCGAGCAGATGATGCGGACGCTCGGCCCCGACAGCGTGAAGATCCTCCCCGGCCTCGTGAGCGAGAACACGGCGCGCATCGACCGCATCGCCGGCCTGATCAAGGACATCGGCGACGATCAGGCGAAGGCCGATCTCTCGAAGTCGCTCGTCCAGCTCGCCGAGAAGTACAACTCGAAGGAGTGGCTCGAGGCGCAGACGAAGATCGTCAAGGAGTACAACGCCAAGAACAAGGTCCAGGCCGACGACAGCCAGGTCGCCGCGCAGGTCGACAAGATCCAGGAGCGCCGCCTCACGGAGGAGGTGTTCCCGGCGATGAAGCGCGTCGCGGGCAAGCCGAGCGTCGACTACCTCATCAAGTACGCCGCCGATCAGAAGATGCCGGCGCCGCGGCGCAAGCTCGCGCTCGCCGCGCTCGAGGGCAACCTCGACAAGAACAGCAAGGAGCAGCTCGACCACCTCTTCGCGATCGCGAAGGGGAACGACGTCCCCGACGAGGTGCGCGACGGAGCCTTCCGGCGCATGGACGAGTTCCCGAAGGAGCAGACGGTCCCGAAGCTCTACTCCCTCGCGGACAACCCCCGCTGGAAGGTGCGCTACGTCGCGTTCGACCACGTGCTCCTGACGATGAACGCGAAGCAGATCCCCGATTTCATGAACCACCTGCCGAAGACGGCGGCGACGAAGATGGGGCAGACCGAGCCGCTCCAGTACGCGCAGACGATCCGCGACAAGGTCGAGGGCGACGCCAAGACGAAGGCCGACATCCTCGCGCCCTACATGAGCTCCAAGGACCTCGGGCCGAAGCTCGTCGCGCTCGGGTGGTACTGGGGCGGCAAGAAAGAAGACCGGAAGCTCGTGGCCGCCCACGAGAGGGACAACGACCCGCTTCCGAAATGCGATGCCGCCGACGAGTGCAAATGGGAGTGCGACGTCCCGAAGGCGCCCGGCTCGAAAGAAATGGAAGCACATGAGGTCAAGACCGTGGGGGAATGGGTCAAGACCTGCCTCGTGCCCAACATGGATAAGTGACGCGTCCTCGCATAGAATTTCACATTCCGCTTCCCGTGCTGTTCTGATCCTCCAGAAGAGGGGTTGTCCGCCGTAACGCTGCGATGAGCTCGGATCCGAACAAGAAGAGCCCCCGGACCTTCCAGTGCAGAGACATGCTCTGGGAGACGTTCGAGCAGATGGCTCGCGAGCTGGAATGCAGCGTCGACTACCTGATCAACGAGGCGATGAAGCAGTACGCCCGGCAGCGCAGCTACGGGCCGCGCACGCCGTACCCCGGCGGCGGTGGGCGCGACGAGCCGCCGCCGCGCGGGCGCGATCCCGGCTACGCGAGCGCGCCGCCTCCGCCGATGCCGCCGCCGGCGTCCCTCCGCGGA
>JAHBWE010000042.1 GCA_019637155.1 Labilithrix sp.
AGGGGAACATGTGAAGTTGCAATTGCGACGAGATGGCGGTCAAGGTCTGGCCACTGACGGGCATACCATCGTTGTCGAGCCAAGCCCGTATCGGAGTGCTCCCGACGGAGGTCAGCATGTCTCCGGGGTCGAGCCACACTGTCGGAACCGGCGGCGCAGGCCCGTCGTGAGGCGGATGGCCCATTTCCCTTCCGAGAACTGACGGGGGCTCACTTCCGCCCGCCTTCGACTGAGAGGCCTCGCTGATATTGGGCTCGGAACGTGAAGCCGTCTCGCGCGAGCACGCTCCAGTCCACACCATGAGCAGCGCACCAACAATTGCGTTCTTCACTACATCCTCCATCTTCAGTCGCCTGGCGACGCTAGTGCGGGATAACCGTAAATAGCCCATTGAAGTCGTGGTCCTGATAGTCATAATTATCAGGTGTATCCCCCGTCCCGTCCGGCACCTTCGCCGCAGCGACGGTCCACACTGAGGACAGACCGGCCGGCGGAGATCCTGGGCTAGGATCGCGCTCATGGTCTTGAAGAGTAGAGGGGTGGTACAGTGTGCCGACATGCGGACCCATGCAGAAGTTGTTCTGACTGCCACGAGGATTCGCCATATTGCTATGACCACATGTCCAATAGCCGCCAGGCATATTTCCTCCCTGACCGGTATACTCGTTTCGGACATCCAGAAACATGTGTCCGAACTCGTGCGCCACGCCCTCATAGTCGTCAAATAGCTCTGCTTTATATCAATCCTAGGAACAGGGAGGGACGCGTATGTAGCGGTGCCCGATACGTTGACAAAACAGAGGTCGCATGGCTGGCCGCCACAAGTACCAGAGCAGGTCGCGCCAACATTGTTCCACATATCAAACTGCTTGAGGACGATCCTTCCCTCGGTCTGCCCATAGAACTGTCTCGCCGCTCTCAGTAGCGTATCGCTAAACATCGCCTTGTTCGCTGCTGTGCCGTTGAATGCGATGCCGGCCCTAACGTTGCGGTACTCTGTGCTGTACATTCTGCTGTACACAAGATCGAATTGGCCTGCACCATTGTGTGAGTTCACTACAATGTACCAAGTGCCAGGATTCGTGCAGAGGCCAGGGTTGGCGAAGGAGAGGAACTCCTGAACGTTCGAACTGTAGCCCCTGTAGTCATAGACGCTCAATGTTGGCAGCGCGTTGCAACGAACGTATACGTCGAAATCTTGATTGGCTGTTCCCCAGGTGGCGATGTTACTAGGAACGAGCGCTCGGCCAATCCATCCACCTTGGCTCGCGTTACAACACGCCCTCGCCGCACCGATGCGAAAGCCAGACCTGGTGACACTTCCATCCGTATGAAATACGAAGTCGTAGTGCTTTGTCTGGGGTGTCCAGGGTCCCATGGAATACCATCCGAGCCGGGCATTCCGGTTAGGTGATGCACGAGCATGGAATACCCACCATCTTCTTGGATGCGGATGTCTAGATAGTCCCAATAGGCTTCTGTATCGAGCGTATCGAATACGAAAGTCGACTTGTGCCACCCGTCGACTCGCCACAAATTCCCTGCCGTGGTGCAAGTTGTTAATGTAGTTACCTGCCACACAGCCTGGGCCAAAGCAGTTCGGATTCAGCGGCAACTCGTCGGAGTTGTATCTGTAGTCAACATGCGTCATCGTCGGACAGATCGAGCAGACGTAATCGCTGAACGGCTGTGCGCGGGCGTCCCGATGCCACCCGAGTACGACCAATATGAACGCGAGGGTTGTAAGTACTTTTCGAAGAGACGAGTGCCGATGCGACATGTCGACACCTCGTTGCGCTTTGAAGGACGTTTGGACAATCGAGCGGCTCGCAGCTTGTGTCCAATCGTCAGCTAGTGCGGGGCGTGGAGGCCTGGTTGCAACCATTTAGATTCAATTGCGCCTCTAGTCGCGACGCCGACGATGACCGTAGACCACTCGGTCGCTGCTAAACATTGCCCCTAGGGGGTGACGGCAAGGCGTTTCAGTTCGGATAGAAGGTGGCCGTGCAGGCCCGCGCGTCGTGTCGATTCGTGTAGCATCGGCGGCGCGGAGGATGACCGCGCCCGTGGCTTCCGGGGGCTGACCTCGACGTCGCCCTCGAACAGGTCTTGGCGACCATCAGCGTGCGCGCGCTTCGTCGCCTGCTCCGCCGCGTCGAGCTGATCCATGACTCGCGCTGCTCGTTCTTCGAGAGGCCGGACGGCTTGGGCTTCGCGACCGGCTTCGCGACCGGCGCCTTCGCCGGGACCGCCGCCCGCGCGCGCCCCCTGCGTACGCATGGTACCCTCCCGTGTCACCCGAAGCCCTCGAACGAGAGAATGCCGGTCGTCACGCGATCGAGGAGATAGCGATCGTGTGTGAGGACAAGGAGCAAGCCTTCGTCGGTGAGAGGAACTCCTCGAGCGCCGAGAGCGTGTCGGTGTCGAGGCGTTCGAGGGGCTCGTCGAGGACCAATTTCGCGGCGGAGGCGAGGAGCTCTGCAAGCGCGAGGCGCGTGCTCGCAGCCCGAAAGTGCGCCGACCTTCTTCCGCTGCGCGTGGGAGTCGAACATGAAGCGCTCGACGTAGCTCCTCGGATCGACGCGCTCCTTGTCGAGGCTCGGCACCGCGCGCGCCACCGCTCGAAGATTTGAGAGGTTCGGGTCGAGCGACGCGCGCTCCTGATCGAGATACCCCACGCGCACGCGGCGACCGAGGTCGATCGTGCCCTCGGTCGTGACGTGCTTGCCGAGCGCGTCGGGATCGCCCGCGGCGGCGAGGAGCGCGCGCATGAGCGTCGTCTTCCCGCGCCGTTCGGTCCGAGGGTGCCGAGGCGCTCGCCGCTCGTCATCGCGAGATCGAGCTTTCGAACGAGAACGCGCTCGCGCATCTTCACGTCAGGCCGCGCACGTCGAGGATGCTCTTGCCGCCTCCGCGACGCCGGCGCCGAGGAGGAGGCGGCGTCCTTCGGCGCGGACCGGCTTCGCCGCCTTCGCCTCCTCGGCGCGTTCGAGCACGCCTTCCGTTGGTCGTGCGTGCCAAGCCCGCGCGCAGGCGTGCTCGGGGCGCTGAAGAGGCTGAAAATCGCACGGTAGATGACGTCATGCGCATCGATGACCTCTCTCGTACGAACAGCTCCTGTCGGCACTTCGGCGCGTCCTTGGTGACGAGCGTCGCGCTGTCGCGGCGATGCTCGCCTACCTCGTCGAGGTCGAGAAACGGCGGATCCATCTCGAGCAAGCATGCTCGTCGCTGCACGACTTCTGCACGCGGAAGCTCGGACTCAGCGAGGACCAGGCGTCGCGCCGGATCGCCGCCGCGCGAAGCGCGCGCTTCCCGGAGTTCGTCGAGGCATCGGTGGCGTCCGCGCCCACGCCGAGCGCGCAGCCCCTTCCCCTCTCGGTCGAGCGGTTCCAGACCATGTCACGGCGACGGTGGAGCTGCGCGACAAGCTTGAGCTGGCGCGCGCGCTCTCTTGCGACACGTGAATCCGAATGGCGACCTCGCGGTCGAGATCGAACGCGCGCTCGATCTCGAGCTGGAACACCTCGAGAAGACGAAGCTCGGAAAGGTGAAACATCCGCGGCGGCGACGGAGCAAGGGACGTGCGGATCCGAACGACGTCTCGCGCGAGACGCTGCGCGAGGTGCACGAGCGGGACGCGGGGCAGTGCACCTTCGTCAGCGCGGACGGCGAGCGCTGCCCGGCGCGAGAGTGGCGCGAGGTCGATCATCGGCAGCCGCGCGCGCTCGGCGGCGACGGTACGATCGAGAACGTTCGGATCCTTCTGCCGCACGCACAATCGACTTGCTGCGGAGCAGGCCTTGGCACCGAGCACGTCGCGCGCAAGCATCGAGGAAGCGCCACGCGCATCGTCGCCGCTGCTGCCGACCGTAGTGCGCAACCGAATCTGGTCGGCTCGCGAGCCGAGACGGCGCACCGGCCGCGCGTGCGCCGCTCCGGCGGCGACGCGTCCGTGAGCGCAGCGGTCGAGAGCGATCCGGCGGCCGCCGAGATGGGTATCGCCAAGCTTCCCCACGACACGAACGCGGCTGCGAGGACGGACGGTGCCATCGCGACGGACGATGACCGCGCGAGCGCACCGGCGGCGGCGGACGGCGCAGCCGCGATGGCCACGCATGCCCACGACGTGGACGCGCTCCGGCAGCGGCGAGGACGGCGCCATCGCGACGAACACGCATGCCCACGACGTGGACGCGAGCGTCGGTTCCGCGACGGCAGCGGCCGGGGCGGGAGCGGTTCAGACGATGGCGGCAAGGCTGATCCGCGACGGCGCGGATCGCTCAAGCTCGCGCCGGCCGCTACGACGAGCGGACACCGCGAGAGGTCATGTGCTTCGCACTCGTCCGCCTCGGGTTCCGGGACCGAGACGTCGGCGCTGCGCTGACACGACTCCGCGGGCCGTGTGGTCCGAACCGCTCGATGTCGCTGTGCGCGCTGCGCTCCGTCTGCTTGCGTAGAGCAGCCGACGCATGCGAAAGAGGCCTGCGCGTGTCGCCAGCGTTCGGTCCGGGTGCGTGCTGTAGCTGGGGCTGGGTTGTGGGCTCTGGGGTGGGGCCGTGGCGGGGATGCGGGCGCGATGCGGAGCGAAAAGGCAGATCCTCGCGACGCCGCATACCAAGGCGTGGCGGCGGACTGGAGAGTCGTGCACGCCTAAGTAAAGAGCACGAACGGCCCGCCGGGCTCGGGGGTCAGCGTCGCCGGGACGGGGGCGCGAGCGGCGCCGGGGCGTCGAAGCCTGCCGCGGTGACCTCGGTGTGGTCGTCGCGCATCGAGTAGGGGGATGCTGGAGGGGGGGGCGGGGGCGGGGGCCGACGGGGCTTGTTGCCCATCACGCGGCAGACCTTGCGCCAAGCGTCGAGCGCCTCCATCGCGGTGCCGTAACGCTTGTCGCGATCGCGCGCCATGATCTTGAAGAGGTAGTTCTCCATCGCCTTCGGCCACGTGTCGCCCGTCGTCGAGGCGAGGGTCGGCGGATCGCGATCGAGCTTCAGCGCGATGAGCGTGAGCGCGTTCGAGCCCTCGAACGGGAGGCGGCCCGTCAGCGCGCGGAACGCGACCGCGCCGAGCGCGTAGAGGTCCGCGCGCTCGTCGACGCGGGCCGAGCCGCGCACCTGCTCCGGCGCCATGTACGCGAAGCTGCCGAGCGTCGCGTCGAACGCCGTGAGCGACGGCTCGCTGCGGCGAGAGGCGTTCTGCTTCATCTTCGAGACGCCGAAATCGAGGATGCGCGTGCGCTCCTCCGGGTCGCCGCCGCGGATCTCCTCCGGCGTCAGCTTGCGCTTCTCGATGAAGAGGTTCGCCGGCTTGATGTCGCGATGGACCACGTGAGCATGGTGCGCGGCGTGGAGCCCCTGCAGCGAGTCCTCGATGATCGGCGCGACCTCCGCGAAGGAGAGGTACTGCTCGCGGCGCAGCCGCTCGTCGAGCCCCTCCCCGACCAGGCGCTCGAACGCGATCCACAGCCGGCCGTCGCGCTCCTTGCCCGAGCCGAGGATGCCGGCGACGTACGGCGACGCGATCTTCTTCGCGATGTCCGCCTCACGGTTGAAGCGCGCGACGAGGTCCGGGTCTTGCGCGGCCCGCTCGTGCAAGATCTTGAGCGCGACCTTCTCTCCACCGCGGCCCTCCGCGGCGTAAACCTCTCCCATGCCGCCCTGACCGATCAGCCGGCGGATCTTGTAGACCCCGCCGATGAGCGATCCCGGCGAAAGGCCAGGCTCTGAAGGCATCGCTGCGAGCGTAGCAGCTCTTTTCGTTGAAGGGCACTCCGGACGAACTTACGCTGGCGTCTACATGCGAAGCGTGAACGACGTCGAGGCGTACCTCGGCAAGATGAACCGCCGGTATTCCCCGGTGGACGATCAACCTGGGACCTTCCTCGTTCATGGAGGCACGAACATGCCTCCCACCGCGCTCCGCGTGGACCCGCCCCTCGTCGTCTTGCGGGTGCATGTGGGAGACGTCGAGGACAACGAGGAGAACAGCGACCTCTTTCGGAAGCTCCTGACCCTGAACGCCAAGTCGCTCATCCATACGAGCTTCGGCCTCGAGGAGAAACGCATCGTCCTCGTCGCCGCGCTCGAGCTCGAGAACCTCGACTACAACGAGCTCGAGGCCACGCTCGACGAGGTCGACGTGACCCTCGCCCAGCAGGTGCCGAACCTCGTCGAGCTGTCGAAGGCAGCGTCGATGCCCCCGTCCGCTCCGAAGTCCACCAGGAAGGAGTCCTGACCATGGGCGTCTTCAGCCGCCTCGCTCAGCTCATCAAGTCGAACCTGAACGACCTCATCTCCAAGTCGGAAGACCCGGAGAAGATGTTGAACCAGGTCGTCCTCGACATGAACAACCAGCTCGTCGAGGCGAAGAAGCAGGTCGCCGCCTCGATCGCGGACGAGAAGCGTCTCGCGAAGCAATACGAGCAGGAGATGGCCCACGCCGCGGAGTGGGAGCGGCGCGCGATGATGGCGCTCCGCGCCGGAAACGAGGAGCTCGCGAAGGAGGCCCTCGCGCGGAAGAAGGAGCACGACCAGCTCGCCGACACCTTCAAGGATCAGTGGACGAAGCAGAAGAACGCCGTCGACAGCCTGAAGAAGGCGCTTCGGATGCTGAACGACAAGATCGAGGAGGCGAAGCGGAAGAAGAACGTCCTCATCGCCCGGAAGAAGCGCGCGGAGGCGCAGAAGGCGATCCAGGAGACGATGCACGGTCTCAAGGACCAGAGCGCCTTCGAGACCTTCGAGCGCATGGCCGGCAAGATCGATCAGATCGAGGCCGAGGCCGAGGCCGCGAACGAGATCCAGGAGGAGTACACGGGCGACATCCTCGCCTCGAAGTTCTCCACCCTCGAACGGAACGCCGGCGCCGAGGACGACCTCGCCGCGCTGAAGCGCAAGATGGGCATGCTCCCCCCCGAAGAGGCGCCCCCCGTGCGCGCCGAGGCGCCGAAGCGCGTCGAGGCCCCCGCCCCTCCCCCCGTCGCGTCCCGCAGCGAGCAAGACGAGCTCGCCGCGGCCCTCGAAGAGATGGAAGCCGAGCAACAGCAGCAAGAGCAGCGCAAAGCCGGCCGCTAGAGTAAGGTAGCGCCGCTCGTGTCTACGGAAGCGGCGCCCATTTCTGCAGTCCCAACATCGGAGAAGGGTCCTCCGACCGCGGTTCACGCCGTCACGGTCGAGGAGCTCGTCACGAAGCTCGACGCCGATCCCTCCGCCGGCCTGACCGAGGCGGAGGCGTCGAGCCGCCTCGCGAAGCAAGGTCCGAACGAGCTCCCGAGCGCGCCCCCGCCCTCCGCGTGGAAGCGCATCGTCGCGCAGTTCGCGAACCCGATCGTCCTCACCCTCCTCGTCGCCGCCGTCATCGCGACGATCAACGGGCTCGGCGCGAACAAGGAGTCCTTCCTCGCGCGCTACGGCGACGCGATCGCGATCGGGCTCATCGTCGTCCTCAACGCCGTGCTCGGCTTCTACCAGGAGCGGCGCGCGGAGCAGGCGCTCGACGCGCTGAAGAAGATGCAGACGCCGAACGCGCGCGTCCGCCGCGGCGACGTCGTGAAGGTCGTGCCGGCGAAGGAAGTCGTCACCGGCGACATCCTCGAGCTCGAGGCCGGCGACGCCGTCGCCGCCGACGCGCGCCTCATCCTGACGATCAACCTCGCGACGCAGGAGGCCGCGCTCACGGGCGAGTCGCTCCCGATCCAGAAGGACGCCCGCGCCGAGCTGCCGGACGACGCGCCGATCGGCGACCGCGCGACGATGCTGTTCACCGGCACGTCGGTCGTGCGCGGAAAGGGCCGCGCCGTCGTCGTCGCGACCGGCAAGGACACCGAGCTCGGCAAGCTCTCGACGATGCTCTCCGAGTCGGAGCAGCAGAAGACGCCGCTCGAGGAGCGCCTCGATCACTTCGGCAAGCGCATCCTCGTCGCCTGCATCGCGATCAGCGCCTTCATGTTCGCGTGGGGCCTCTACCGCGGCCAGACCACGTGGCAGGAGCTGCTCCTCGCCGCGGTGAGCCTCGCCGTCGCCGCGATCCCGGAGGGGCTCCCCGCGATCACGACCATCACCCTCGCGCTCGGCATGCAGCGCATGGCGAGGAAGGGCGCGATCGTCCGCAAGCTCGCCGCGGTCGAGACGCTCGGCGCCGCGACCGTCATCTGCTCCGACAAGACCGGCACCCTCACCCAGAACGAGATGACGGTGCGCGAGGTCTACGCCGGCGGCATCGGCTACAACGTCACCGGCACCGGCTACGACCCGCGCGGCGAGATCGTCGACGCGGACGGCAAGGCGGTCGAGTGCTCCGAGCGCCCCGCGCTGAGCGAGCTCCTCGCGACGATCACGCTCGTGAACTCGGCGTCGCTCGAGCGGAAGGACGGCCAGTGGCGGGTCGTCGGCGATCCGACCGAGGGCGCGCTCCTCACCCTCTCGGCGAAGGGCGGGCTCCCGAAGGAGTCGGTCGCGCCTTCGCACCAGCTCCTGCGCGAGATCCCGTTCGACAGCGATCGCAAGCGGATGACGGTCATCGCGCTCGACGAGACGGGCAAGGAGATCGCGCACACGAAGGGCTCCGCCGATGTCCTCATCCCGCGCTGCGTCCACCAGCTGACGAAGGACGGCCTCGAGGCGCTCGACGACGAGAAGCGCAAGGTGATCCTCGCCGAGGCGGAGCGCATGAGCAGCCAGTCGCTCCGCGTCCTCGCCGTCGCGCGTCGCGATCTCCGCGGCGGCGTCGGCGACCTCGGACGCGCGAGCGCGCCGCCGCCGTCGAGCGGGAGCGGCCCGTCCCCGAGCGCCGACGTCGAGCAGCGGCTCACCTTCCTCGGGCTCGTCGGGATGATCGATCCGCCGCGCGTCGGGGTGAAGGAGGCGGTCAAGGCGTGCGCCGACGCGCAGGTGCGCGCGGTGATGATCACGGGCGATCACAAGCTCACCGCGGTCGCGATCGCGAAGGAGCTCGGGCTCTGGAGCGAGGACGCGATCGCGCTCACCGGCGCGGAGCTCGACCGGCTCGACGACGACGCGCTCGCGCGGCGGATCGATCACGTGCACGTGTTCGCGCGCGTCACGGCGGAGCAGAAGCTCCGCATCGTGAAGGCCTTCAAGGCGCGCGGCGAGATCGTCGCGATGACCGGCGACGGCGTGAACGACGCGCCCGCCTTGAAGGAGGCCCACATCGGCATCGCGATGGGCAAGGACGGCACCGACGTCGCGCGCGAGGCGGCGGACATGGTGCTCGCCGACGACAACTTCGCGACGATCGTCGACGCCGTGCGCGAGGGGCGCGCGATCTGGCGCAACATCCAGAAGTTCATCTTCTTCCTCCTCTCCTCCAACGCCGGCCTCATCGTCACCGTGTTCGTGGCGAGCCTCGTCCCGCGGCTGGAGGGCCTCCGCCCGCTCATGATCCTCTGGATCAACCTCGTCACGAACGGCCTCCCCGCCCTCGCGCTCGGCGTCGATCCGCCGGATCCGACACAAATGATGGAACCGCCGCGCAGGTCGACGAGCGGGCTCCTCAGCCCGCGCGACTACCTCGGCATCGCCACCGTCGGCGTGCTGATGGGCGGCCTCGCCGTCGCTTGCTACTTCTGGCCGTGGAACGCGGCGCCGGAGATCTACCAGGACTACGCGCGCGCGATGGCGTTCTCGCTCCTCGCGCTGTCGCCGCTCTTCCACGCCTTGAACTGCCGCTCCGCGACGGCGTCGATCCTCGTGCTGCGTCCGATGCTCCCCCTCGCGCTCCTCATCGCCGTCCTCGTCAGCGCCGGGATCCACCTCATCGCGATCGTCGTCCCGTCGCTGCGGGAGGTCTTCCAGACCTTCGAGCTCGGCGGCTACGAGTGGCTCATCCTCCTCGCGTTGTCCGCCTCGATCGTCCCGATGATCGAGATCATGAAGGCGCTCCAGCGCTTCGGGATCGTCGGGAAGGACCTGGGCCCGATGTCGCGGCGCGCGCCATAGGGTCGCTGATACGATCGGAGGATGTCGCTCCTCCGCGCTTCGATCGCGCTCGTCCTCGCCGGCGTCATCGGCGTCGCGACCGCCTGCAGCACCACCGAGACCACGCCGCGGCGGAGCTCGAGCTCCGGCGACGACGACGACGACGATGACGACGACGACGGCAAGAGCAGCACGTCGAGCAGCGGCGGCGCGGTGACGCCGTCGGACTACGCGACCGAGCTGTGCGCGCGGTTCGACCGCTGCAGCCCGGGCGAGGTGGAGGCGGAGTGGGGCGACGCGAAGACGTGCGCGACGAACCACGAGAAGGACATCGCGCCGCTGCGCGCGGCGGCGAGCACGGGGATGACGGCGGCGGCGCTCACCGCGTGCGCGAACAAGCTCAAGACCGAGCCGTGCGACAAGCGCATCGACCAGATCGCGGAGTGCGAGTTCAAGGGCAAGCTCGCCGCTGGCGCCGACTGCTCCAATGACGTGCAGTGCGACACGGGCTCGTGCATCTACGCCAACGCCACCGCCACGTGCGGCAAGTGCACGGCGCTGGGGGCGGAGGGCGCGGACTGCGCGAACGCCGATTGCGCGCGCGACCTCTTCTGCAACGCAGAGGACAAGTGCGTGAAGCGGATCGCGGCCGGCGGCGACTGCACGCAGGGTCCTTGCGAAGGCGACCTCCGCTGCGTCGGCAGGAAGTGCACCGCGCCCGTCGCGAAGGACGCGACCTGCACCGAGCCGGCGAGCGAGGAGGACGAGGAGCCCTGCGCGTTCGGCTCGTTCTGCTTCGGCGGCACGTGCAAGCCGTACCCCACCCCCACCGCGAAGGCCGGCGAGGCGTGCAGCCCGACGATCGGCTGCATCAACGGCTACTGCAACTTCGACACGAACAAGTGCGCGGCGTACGGCGTCGAGGGCGCGAAGTGCGAGGCCCCCTGGGACTGCCAGCGGCCGCTCGACTGCATCGACGACAAGTGCGCCTTCGACAATGAAGTGACGACCTGCAACTGATAACGTGCGGCCATGGATCGCCGCTTCGTCCTCGCCTCTCTCGTCGTCCTCGCCGCGTGCGGCGGCAAACAAGAAGCGAAGACGCCCGCGAGCGACGCGAAAGAAGAAGAGCACGAGTCGATCGGCGACGTCGCCGCGGCGCAAGGAGGCATCGCCGCGCTCGGCGGCGCGGGCAACCGCGAGCAGGGCACCGGCACCGAGGTCGCGTTCGCGGGTCCGCTCCGCCTCGAGACGCTCTCGAAGAAGAACCCGCCGAAGCTCGACGGCGTCCCGAAGGAGTGGCACGCGCGCGCGGCGGCGAAGGAGAAGATCGAAGGGAAGACCGACGACCTCGGCCTCGACGTCGCGGTGCAGGCGAGCGACGACACGCTCTGGCTCGCGGCCGAAATCGCGGACCCGAGCCTGAAGCGATCGAAGAGCTACGCCGACGGCGAGGATCACGTCCGCGTCGTCCTCGCCTTCCCCGCCGGCCGCGGCGTGCTGAAGGCGTACGAGATCGGCTTCTGGCCGGGCGTCCCCGGCAGCTCGCCCGGCGCGGTGAAGTGGATCTCGGGACCGAACGCGGGGCAGAAGGTCACCGGCGCGAAGCTGGTCGAGAACGACGTGAAGGGCGGCGTCACCTTCGAGGCGACGGTGCCGTGGTCGTCGTTCGCCGAGGCGGCGTCGACGCGCGTCGGCCTCCGCGCGACGTTCCGCTACCACGACGACGGCGGCGGCGTCCTCGCGACCGGCCCCGGCGGCGCCGACAAACCGAACGAGCTCCTCGCGCTCCCGATCGCGGCGGAGGCGGCGGTGGTCGAGGGCCTCCTCCAGCAGAAGGGGCTCGCGGGCACGAAGCCGTCGATCGACATCTACGCCGACGTCGCGGGCGACGATCGCAAGGAGCGCATCAGCGTCTTCGGATCGTTCATCACGATCTGCGGCCCCGGCTACCGCGGCGGCAAGCAGTTCTTCTGGCGCGAGCTCGTCGGCGAGATCGTCACGCTCGAGACGGGGGCCATCGTGCTCGGGCGCCCGAAGGAGGAGGTCGTCCTCCGCCGCCGCGTCACGCAAGGCCAGGCCGTGCACGAGCTCCTCGAGCTGTGGTCGATCCCGCAGGGCAAGGAGGAGCCCGACTCGGTGTTCGCGCACCAGGTCATGGTCATCTCGAGCGACGGCAAGAAGAAGGTCACGAACGCGGTGCACCTCGGCGCGAAGCAGATCGAGGTGACGACCGAGCCCGCGACGGGCTGGGACGCGGGGAGCTTCAAGGAGCCGCTCGCGGGCAACGGCGTCGAGCCGATCCTCTTGCCGTGGGGCGCGGTGAAGTCGAAGACGTTCAAGATCGAGAACGGCAAGGTCGCGAGCGCGACGGAGGTGCCGCAGACTCCGGCCGCCGCGCCGAGCACCGCGACCGCGAGCGCGACGCTCCCGAAGGACGTCCCCACCCCCGCGGTGACGAAGCCGTCGGACAACTCGAAGGCGGTGATGGACGCGTACATGAGAGACGCGAACGTCGCCGCGGGCACGAAGCCGAAGTTCGACCTCGGCGTGAACGTCGACGGCGACGCGACGCCCGAGCGCGTCGCGCTGTTCGGGCGGGACCTCGTCGTCCTCGGCCCCGGCTTCAAGGGCGGCAGCGGCTACGCGCGCCTCACCCTCACGCAGTTCAACGAGGACAAGGACGTCGGCGAGCTGACCGCGCGCGATCTCGACGGCGACGGCGCGGCGGAGCTCATCGTGCGCGGGGAGCGCCACGTGAAGGTCGAGGCGCAGACGGTCGAGATCGACGCGCTCTTCGTCTACCAGGTGAAGGGCGGCAACATCGCGCGCGTCTTCTCGATCGAGACGGGCCGCGAGGTGTCGGGCAAGCGCGTGCAGGGCCTCGTGCAGTTCGTGCCGGCGAAGAAGGGCAAGGGCTTCGACATCGACGTGCGGCCCGGCACCGCGAAGGGCTGGACGAAGGAGAGCTATCCCTGGCCGCAGGACAAACCCGGCTCCGGCGCCGCGATCGAGCCGCTCCTCTTGCCGTGGGGCGGCGTCGCGAACGTGCGCTACGCGTGGAACGGGACGCAGTTCGCGCCGGCGCAGTGACGCGTCAGAGCTGCTTCTTCGAGCACTTGCTCTCGTAGGGGGCGATCCACTCC
>JAHBWE010000043.1 GCA_019637155.1 Labilithrix sp.
AGAGGAGACGCGCGAGCTCCGTCCGCACGGAGCCCGGCGACGGGAGGTTCGCCTGCCGGTAGGCGTGGCAGAACGCGTTCGCCGACTGGTAGCCGACGGCGGCGGCGACGTCCTCGGTTCGCGCGCGCGGGTTGCTCATCGCGAGGAGCGAGCTCCCGACGCGCCAGCGATCGCGCATCGTGCGCCAGTCCATCCCGTTCATGCCGTAGCGCGACGCGAGCTCGCCGACGAGCTGCGAGACCCGCCGCCGCGAGACGCCGAGCGCCTGCTCGAGGTCGCGCGTGCCGGGCGCGCCCCCGATGTTCGAGAGCGACGAGCCGAGCGCGTCCGCCACGCGCTGGAGCGCCGGCGCGACCGGCACGACGAGGTCACGCGCCCGCCACGCGTCGAACGGCACGCCCTCCGCGCGGAGCCGCGCGAAGAGCCGCCCGATCGCGCCCGCGACGATCGCGTCCTGGTTCGGCCCGCGCCCGACCCGCAGCAACTCCTCCGCGTCGGCGGTGATGTCCGCGACCGCCGCGCTCGCGAGCGCCCCCGTCGGCAGCCCGATCGGCGCGCTCGTCCCGAGCGAGCCGAGGTTGTACTCGATCGAGAGCAGCAGCACCTCGTCGCCTTCGATCCGCATGTAGAGCGAGTCCAGCGCGCGCCCGATCGCGTAGTCGCCCGGCGTGAGCCATCGCACGACGCCGTTCTCGACGTCGCGCACGCGCCCGCGGAGCACGACGTCGAGCCGCGGCCGGTCCCCGTACCCGGACCACGCGACCGCCGGGAACATCATCGCCTCGTCGCACGCGACCCCGCGCCCGTGCTCGATCCGCACACGAAACGCCGAATGCGCGTGATCGACGAGCGTGTAATACGCCCCGATCGACGGCATCGCGAACGAACGACGAAACAGCAGCACGAACCCCAAGCCTCGCACCCTTTGCCGCCCGCGCAAGCCGGTACGACCGCGTCTCGACCCTGAAACTCGCCTGAAATCCGCGCGGGCGGGAGCGCTATGTCTCCTCGTAGCCCTTCTTCGTCTTCTCGGTGACGAGCTTGTCGTATTCCTTTTGCGCCTTCGCGGGGGAGTCGAAGGTCTTCGTCGTGCTCTGGCCGTCGGTGCCGATCTTGCCGTAGCGCGTGGTGAAGGAGGCGCCGTCGAGGCGGATCTCCCAGAACTTGCTCGACGAGCCGTCGACGAATTCGAAGTACCGCGCCCCCGCGCCGCCGCCCTCGTCGTCGAAGATCGCGCTCTTCTTCTTCGTCGGAGCGACGGGCGCGCGCGCGTCGATGCGCTCCGCGACGAACGTCGGGAAGCGCGGGACGCCGCCGTCGGAGAGCTCCTGATAGCGGAACGTGACGAGCGCGCCGATCGCGGGCGGGCTCTCGCGCTCGCGATCCGAGAAGCCGGTGCCGACGTTGAAGCGCGTGCCGTCGGCGAGCTCGACGACGAGCGCGCCGAGGCGGCCCTTGTGCCTCCCCGCGCCCGGCTCGTGGCCGACGACCCGCGCCTCCGCGTCCTTGAAGCTCTTCACCTTGAGGAGCGACGAGCTGCGGCCCACCTCGTAGCGGCTCTTCGGCCGCCGCGCCATCAGCCCCTCGCCGCCGAGCCCCTCCACGCGCGCGAGCTCCTCGCGCAGGTGATCGAGGCCGCGACACGGCTCGTGCGCGTGGACGCGCGCGTACGTCGAGGCCGCGCCGAGGATCGCCTCGCAGTGCGCGATGCGCTCCTCGAACGCGCCGTCGTGCGCCGGCGCGTCGAACACGACGTAGAGGAGGTCCTTCCAGAGCGGGCTCTGGTCCTGCCGCTTCACTATGCCGACCGTGCGCTGGAACAGCTTGCGCCCGCCCCAGAGCTCGCCGTCGAGCGGCGTCTTCGGCAGCTGCTCGGTGAACCACGGCGGCGCGTGGAACTTGTTGCCGAGGCGCGAGAGGAACTGCGTCCCGTCCCAGTACGCGCGCACGCCGTCGAGCTTCTCGCTCAGCCACCAACCCGTGAGGTCGACGTCGACCTCCCATTTGTGCGCGAGCAGGATCGGAGGCCCCTCCGCGTCGTCGGCCGCGCCCGCCGCGCGCGGCGGCTTGCCGGTCAGCTCCGCCCCCCCGAGACGCTCCTTCTCCGCGTCGTCGCCGCGGAAGGCGCGGAGGTGCTTGCACGTTCGCCGCTCGATGGCGGCGCCCTGATGCATCCACGCCGGGCACGTGCACGAGTACACGCCGCCGTTGTTCTTCAGCGTGTACGTCGACGAGCCGGAGCCCTTGACCTGCGTCGTCTCCCCGTCGGCGAGGTCTCCCATCGCCCCGATGCTACCGCGACGGCGTCACGCGCGCAGCGGGGCGCGGACGACGACGGCGGTGCCGCCGGCGGGCGGCGCCTCGAACGTGAGCGCGCCGGCGAGGAGCTCCGCGCGCTGCTTGAGGTGCGAGAGCCCTCCGCGGCTCTCCGCGATCCGATCGGGAGAGAGGCCGCGGCCGTCGTCCTCGACGCGGACGACGAGCGCGCCGGCGTCGACGAAGAGGCGCACGCCGATGCGCTTGGCGCTCGCGTGCTGGGCCGCGTTGCGGACCGCCTCGCGCACGATGAGCGTGACCTCGAGGCACTGATCGGCGCGCACCACCGCGTCGCCGTCGGACGCGACCGCGAGCTCGCACGACGTCGCGAGCGCGCGGCACGTCTCCTCGATCGACGCCGCGAGCTCGCCGACGCGCATGTCCGCCGCCTTGAGCCCGTGCACGACCTCGCGTAGCTCGCCGAGGGTGGAGCGCGCGCGGCGGGAGAGCTCCGCGAGCGCGTCGCGATCGGCCTCCGTCCCCGCGATCGCGTCCGCGCTCCACGCGATCGACGCGAGCTGCGCGCCGAGGCCGTCGTGGAGATCGCGCGCGATGCGGCGCCGCTCGCGATCGACGAGGAGGCCCTCGTAGCGAGCGCGCATCACGTTGCGCTCGGCGGTGAGCTCGAGCGCCTTCCGCGCCGACGCCTCCTGCGCGCGCGCGAAGAAGAGGAGGAGCAAGGTGAAGAACGCGATCCCCGCGGCGTCGGCGACGTGGCCGTTCGCGCCGAACGCGATCGCGGCGGCGCCGAGGCAGGCGCCGTGGGCGAGCTGGGTGAAGCGCGCGTGCTGGAGCTCCTGCGAGTAGGTCACCACGTGCATGATCGAGATGAGCCAGAAGATGCTCGTCGCGCTGCCCGACGCGACGACGAGGGCCGCGGCGAAGGCGGCGGTGCACGCCGTCTCGACGCGCTCCGCGGTCTTGTGCGCGCGCCCGGTGATGCCGCCGCGCGCGCGCGCGGCCACGGTCGCGACGGCGATCGCGACGACGGGCCCGGCGAGCGCGGGGACCATCAGCGCGGGGCCGACGCCGAGGAAGCGGCGGACGATCGGGACGAACGTGAGGCCGGCGAGGAGGACCGCGAACGCGACGACGCCGGCGAAGAAGCCCCAGCTCCGCTGCGGGGCCAAGCTCGCGACGTACCGCTCCTCGATCAGGCGCTCCATCTCCGCGCGCAGCTCGGCGTCGCTCACCCGCGTCGGTTCTTCTGCGCCCATGCCGCGGCCTCGGTCTTCGTCGTCACGTCGAGCTTGCGATAGAGGTTCTTCACGTGCGTCTGCACCGTGCCGAGGCGAAGCCCGAGCTCCTCCGCGCACTCGGTGTACGTGGAGCCGCGCCGCAGGCAAGCGAGGACCTCCTCCTCCCGGTCGGTGAGCGCGACGTCGGCGGGCTTGCGTCCGAGGTCGAAGAGGTAACGCGCGACGCGGCTCGACACCGGCGTGTGGCCGTCGAGGCACTCCTCGATCTGCGCGATGACGCGGTCGACCGGATCGTCCTTCAAGAGGTAGCCGACCGCGCCCGCCTCGACCGCGGCGAGCACGGTCGCGCGGTCGTCGAAGACCGTGAACGCGAGCGCGCGGATCGGCGGCGTGCGCTGCGCGAGCTCGGCGATGACGTCGACGCCGCTCGCGTCCGGCAGCCCGAGGTCGACGATCGCGAGGTCGATCGCGCGGTCCGCGGTCGCGCGCGCGGCGGCGGCGGAGGACACCACGCGCACCGTCCACGCGCCGGCGCGGCGCGCTTCGAGCACCGACGCGAATGCCGCGCCGAGGCGCGCATCGTCTTCGACGAGGAGGAGCGAACGCAATGTCGATCAGTATAACGGTTCGCGATCGTCAGACGCGCGGCGTCAGCACGTTGCGGGGGCGCGGCCGCCGCTGAAGCTCGGCCGGGAGCGCCTCCAGCAGCGTCGCCAGGAGCGCGTCTGCGATGCCGCGACGCAGGTGCTCGCGCGCGACGAGGAGGCTGATCTCGCGCTTCGGCTCGGGCTCGGAGAAGCGGCGGACCTGCGCCGCGCGGCGTCCCGCCGGCAGCGTGGCGGCGAGGAGCTCGGGCACGATCGTGATCCCGAGCCCCGCGTCGACGAGGCCCATCAGGGTGTCGAACGAGCCGCCGTCGAACAACACGTTCGGGGAGTCTCCCGCGAGCCAGCGCCGGTCGACGCTGCAGAGATGCAGCGTCTGCGAGCGGAAGCAGTGCCCCTCGCTGAGGAGCCAGACGTGCTCGTCGGTGAGGGAGGCTTGCTTGAGGCGGTCCTTCTCGGCGAGGGGATGGCGCGGCGGCAGGTACACGAGGAAGGCCTCGTGGCAGACGACGCGCTCCTGGATGCCGGGCACGTCGAGCGGCGTCACCGCGATGCCGCCGTCGAGCGTGCCGTCGCGGAGGCGGCGCACGAGGAGATCGGTCTGCGTCTCGAAGACCTCCAGCGCCACGCCCGGATACGCGCGGACGAACCGGGGGAGGAGGCGCGGGAGGATCGTCGTCGCGAGGGTCGGCAGGATGCCGAGGCGGTAGCCGCCGGCGACCTCGTCGGTGCCGCCCGCGATCTCGGCGAAGTGGTCGATCTGCTCGAGGATCGCGCGGGCGTGATCGATGACGAGCCGCCCGCGCTCGGTGGGCGTGACCGGCTGCCGCGTGCGGTCGAAGAGCATGCACTCGAGCATGTCCTCGACCTTCTTGATCTGGGTCGAGAGCGCGGGCTGCGAGACGTGGCATCCGCGCGCAGCCTCGCGGAAGCTCCGGTGCTGGTCGACGGCGACGATGTAACGCAGCTGCTGGATCGTCAGCGCCGATAAGTCCATCTTATCGCTCCATATACAACAATGACTTGTACCCGCGCGCGGTCCGGAAGATGTTGCATCTTCGAGAGGTCAGGCCATGCAAGGAAACCCGAAGCGCCGCGCACGACTGTTCGTCGCGGCCTCCGTCCTCGCCGTCCCCTTCGCGTACACCATGTTCGCGAGCGGAGCGCCCGGCGATCCCGCCCCCCCGGCGGCGCCCACCGCGAGCGCGAAGCCGCCGGCCGCCGACGCGGCGAGCCCCGCCGCGACGACGGGGGCAGAGACTCCGCCCGCCGGCGCGGTCCCCGGCGCCGAGAAGCCGGCGTCGGGCGGAGGAGATGCCCCGCACGGCGCGCTCAACATGGAGCGGCAGATGGCGGTCGTGCAGGCGGTCATCAAGCCGCTCCCGTACAACACGCCGCCGCCCGGCATCGACCCCTCCTACTGGAAGTTCCTCGTCCCGCAGGACAACATCGCGAACGACGCGCGCATCGCGCTCGGGCGGAAGCTCTATTTCGACACCCGCCTCTCGAAGGACAACACCGTGTCGTGCGCGACGTGCCACGACGTGAGCCGCGGGTTCGCCGATCGGCGCGGGACCTCGGAGGGCATCGGCGACAAGCTCGGCCAGCGCAACGCGCCGACGACGATGAACTCGCTCTTCTTCTCGACCCAGTTCTGGGACGGCCGCGCCGCGACGCTCGAGGAGCAGGCGAAGCTCCCGATCGTGAACCCGATCGAGATGGGGATGCCGAACGGGCAGGCCGCCGTCGACGCGATCAAGAACGACAACGACTACAGGGTCATGTTCCAGGCCGCGTACAACCGCGCGCCGAGCTACGACGACATCGGGCGCGCGATCGCCGCGTTCGAGCGCACGCTCGTCTTCCTCGACGCGCCGTTCGACGACTTCCAGGGCGGCAACGCGAAGGCGCTCGGCGAGGACGCGAAGGCGGGCTGGATCCTCTACAACGGGAAGGCACGCTGCAACTCGTGCCACCAGATCTCGAGCGGCTCTCCGATCGGGACCGACAACCGCTTCCACAACGTCGGCGTCTCGGCGAAGCACCAGGACTTCGAGGCGCTCGCGAAGAAGGCGCTCGCCGCGCTCGCGAAGGACAACAGCAAGGAGGCCCAGGACCGCTTCGCGCTCGAGACGGACCTCTCCGAGCTCGGGCGCTTCGTCGTGACGAAGAACCGGAACGACATCGGCTCGTTCAAGACGCCGCAGGTCCGCAACGTCGGCATCACCGCGCCGTACATGCACGACGGCTCGATGGCGACGCTCTGGGACGTCGTCGACCACTACAACAAGGGCGGCGAGCCGAACGCGTTCCTCGACGGCGGGATCGAGCCGCTCGCGCTCACCGACACGGAGGTCGACCAGCTCGTCGCGTTCCTCTTCGCGCTGACCGACGTGCGCTTCGCCGACGCGAACAAGGCGGAGCTCGATAGGCAGAAGAAGATCGCGGCGCAACGGCGGCCGAACAAGGACGAGGCCGCCGCGATGCGGAAGGTCTTCCCCTTCGAGAAGCGCCTCCAGGCGCCGACCTCTCCGCCCGCCCCCGCCGCCGCGGGCACGGGCCCCGCCACCGATGCCGGCACCACGACCACGGAGCAGAAGCGATGAGCGACCGCAAGAAGCCCCTCGGGTTCAAGAGCATCGAGACGAAGCACGAAGAGGAGCGGCAGGAGCTCGCGCGCGGCCTCCACAACCTCGATCGCCGCTCCTTCCTCAAGGTCAGCGCCGCCGCCCTCGGCGCCGCGGCCGGACTCGGGGTCACGCCGCACTCGTTCCAGCCGGTCAGCGTCGCGTACGCGCAGACGGGCCCCGGCGGCGCGGTGAAGGCGCAGCAGTTCCGCTTCGCGTACATCTCGGACTCGCACCTCTACGAGCGGACGCTGAACGATCGCTTCGTCAACGCGCTCATGCGCGCGGTCGACGACGTGAACGCGATGGACCCGCAGCCCGACTTCGTCTTCTACGGCGGCGACCTCGCGCAGCTCGGGAAGGCGAAGGAGCTCGAGACCGGCGCGCAGATCCTGAAGAACCTGAAGGCGCCGCTCAAGGTGATGGTCGGCGAGCACGACTGGTACCTCGACATGGGCGAGAAGTGGAAGGAGCTCTTCGGCCCCGACCAGTACTCGTTCGATCACAAGGGCGTGCACTGCGTCGTCCTCAACTCGGTCGTCGAGAAGGACTTCTGGACGGAGCGCAAGCTCACCCCGGAGCAGCGGATGGGCACCGTCGCCGGCCTCGACAACGGCGTGCAGAGCCCGTTCTCGGTCGGCGTCGACAACAGGAAATGGCTGGAAAACGACCTCAAGGGTAAAGGCGCGGATACCCCGCTCATCGTCTTCAGCCACTCGCCGCTCTACAAGCTCTACAAGAACTGGAACTTCTGGACCGACGACGCCGACGAGGTGCAGGCGATCCTCCGTCGCTTCAACAACGTGACGGTGTTCCACGGCCACACGCACCAGATCCTCACGAACCGCATCGGCAACATCAACTTCCACGGCTTCCTCTCGACCGCGTGGCCGTGGCCGTACGCGCCGCAGGGCCTGCCCGAGATGACGGTGCAGATGGGGCGCCCCGATCCGTTCAACCCGCACGACGGCTGCGGCAACGGCTCGGCGCTGGTCTACCCCGACGCCCTCGTCGACAAGGTCCACAACCTCTGGAACCGAAACCCGATCACGATCACGAAGAAGTACATGACGAGCCGCGGACAGGCCGACAAGCCGCAGGTCCCCACCCTGAGGAGCTACTGATGAACCCGCGTTCGCTGATCATTCCTGCGGCCGTCGCCGTCGCCGGCCTCGCCGCTGCCTGCCAGCCGAAGCCGGCCCAGAACCCGGAAGCCTCGGCGCAGGCCGACGGCGGCGCGGCGGCGTCCGGCGCGGCGGGCGGAGAGACGACGGAGGTCCTCCTCTGCGACGGCAAGACGAAGGTGACGGTGCCGACCGGCACGCCGGGCACCGCGATCGCCGGCTCGCTCATGACGGAGTGGCTCGCGAAGCACCCCGGCTCGACGTGGGAGGCGGAGGAGCGGGAGCGGCACACGCTCGTCGGCGCGTCGGACAACGCGGGCCTCGTCGATCCGAAGCTCGGCCCGAACGAGACGTCGACCTACGGCCGCTTCTCGGCGCAGGACGTCGCGCTCTGGAAGACGGAGACGGAGCGCGTCGCGACGGCGGGCTCGATGGTGTTCCACGACGCGGACAAGCTCGGCTCCACCGTCGGCGTCTCGTGCGACATGTGCCATCCGCACGCGGCCAACACCCACCCCGAGACGTACCCGAAGTTCCAGGTCCAGCTCGGCCGCGTCGCGCTCCTGCGCGACATGATCAACTGGTGCATCGAGCACCCGGTCCGCGGCAAGCCGATGTCGAGCGACGATCCGCGGATGCGCGCCCTCGAGGCGTACATCACGGCGCAGCGCAAAGGCAAAACGCTCGAGTACGGCAAGCACTGACCGTCACAGCGTGACGAGCGCAGCGACGGCGGCGCGCGCCGCGTCGTCGAAGGTCACGCCTCCACTCACGGTCAGCTTCGTCGTCGGCGGCAGCGTGAGCGACCGCAGCGCCTGGAGGAGCGACGCGGCGCTCCTCTCGTCGATCGCGACGTCCCCTTCCACCGGGCGGACGGTCAGCGCCGTCGGGGCGAGGTCGGCGTCGAGCTCGACGTCGAGGCGGTAGCGATCGTAGTGACGGCGGAGGAACGAGAGCGTCTTCACCTTGCGCCCCGCGCTCCGGAGCGCGGCGATGACGGAGGCGAGGTTCGTCGTCGCCGCCGTCATCGTCTCGAGCGCGTCGAAGAGCGGCGAGGTCACGAGCGCCTCCGGGATCCCGTCCTGGTGAAGCATCCCGTTCGACCAGAAGAGCTCGAGGTGCTTCACCTTCGAGAGCCCTCGCCCGCCGATGCCGGGGAGGCGGGCGAGGACGGTCGGGAGCGGCTCGCGCTCCTGCCACGAATAGCCGAGGCGGAGCTCCTCGAGCGTCGACCGCGGTGACTCCCGCTCCGCCACTCGCGCCGCGAGGGACGGCTGCGCGTGGAGGACCCGCAGCGAGCGCGACGAGGCGATGACGGCCGCCGCGGCGTCGTCCTTCTCGAACTGAGGCTCGATCTCCTCGATGAACCAGAAGAGCGGGTGCCCCTCGAAGAACCACGCCGGCGGCGCGTTGCGGAGCTCGATCTCCTTCACGAGGCCGCGGTCGAGGACGATACCCTTGCTCGAGAGCGCGTACGCGAGATCGCGGTACGCGACGCAAGCGACCGGCCCGAGGAGGGCGCGCGCGTGCTGCGCGTAGAGCGCCGCGATGCGATCTCGGTCGGGCGCGGCGGAGGTCTGGAGGACGATGAGCTCGCCGCGCGGGTGACCACGCTCCGTCAGCCAGTCGGCGTAGACGAGGCGCGGGCCGTCCTCCTTCGGCGCGGCCAGGATCGCCTCGAGGAGCTTCCGCTCCGTCACGAGGCGCTTCGCGTCCCACGCGTCGAGCGCCGCGCCGAGCCGCTCGAGCGCGCGCCGCTCGTCGCTCGTCGGCTCCGTCGGGACGCCGGCGATGACCTTCAGCGCCGCCGGTCCGGCGCGCCGGAGCGCCGCGCGGCGCGCCTTGTTGTCGCCGCGCACCTCCGTGAACCAGCCGAGGTTCGGCGCGAGGCGGACGTCGACGTTCTTCACCAGGAGGTCGGCGACGAGCCCCCACGAGCGCGTGCGATCGGAGAACGTGCTGCCCGCGCAGTGGAGGTACATCGCGCGCGCGACGCGGGGATCGGCCGGCCACGCGAGCATCTCCTCGAGCCGCTTCTCGGCGTCGCCGGCCTTGCGATCGCCGGCGGCGTCGGCGAGGCGGCCGACGTCGATCGGCCGCTTCTTCGCCGCCAGCTCGAGCCACGCCTTCTGGAGCCCCTTGTCGTCCCCGCCCGGGCAGGCGACGCCCTCGTCGTGGAGCGCCGTCACGCGATCGATCGCGGCCGCGAGCTCGGCGAGGCGCGCCTCCCGCCACGCCTCGAGGAGCGCCTCGACGCAGGCCGGCAGGTCGTCCGCCTCGACCGCCGCGATCGCGCGCGCGAGCGGATCGCCGCTCGGCGCGGCGGTGCTCGGCGCCTTCGCGGGCGCGGGTGTCTTCGCCGGCTTCGCGGTCTTGGCGGCGCGGACGACGGCGGCGACGGCCGCCTCCTCTTGCTTGGAGAGCTCCGGCGCGGCGGGGATCTTCTTCAATACCCGCTCGAGACCGCTCGTGAGCTTGGGCCAGAACTTGGACTCGCCACCCTTCGTGCGGAGGCGCTCTTGCAGGATCGGGACGACGCGCGCGTCGCCGGTCTGCGCGAGCGAGGCGAAGATCTTCGTCCAGATCGGGAAGTTCGCGCTCGAGGTCGTCGGCGGATCGAGCGCGAGCTTCGCGAGCGCCATCGCGATGCGCGGATCGTCCGGCCGCTCGACGAGCTGCTCGATGCGGCCGCCGAGCGTACCGATCGGCCCGGCCTCGAGCAGCGTCGCGAGGAGGGCGAAGAGGTCTCCCGCGTTCCCCGCGCGCGCGAGCGCCGTCCACGCGTGGCCTTCGAGCGCGGGCGACGGCGGCGGGAAGGCGGGAGCGAGCGCGTCGATCGCGTCCGCGAGCTGGGGCGCGCGCTTCTCTCGCCACGCGTCGAGGAGGGCATCGAGGGCTTCGACCGTGCGACCTTCTTCCAGCGCGGTCGCGACCTGCTTCATCTCGGCGATCACGCCCCGAGTGCACCAGAGCCTGCGCGGAAGTCCAATCATTCGTGGACCATGGGATTTCGTCCTCCCGTGGTCCGTCGATAGAGTGCATGCACGATGCACCGATCCATCCATTGTCTCTCGTTCGCCGTCCTCGTCGCCTGCTGCCGGTCCTCTGGGACACCGAGCAGAGCGACGACGC
>JAHBWE010000044.1 GCA_019637155.1 Labilithrix sp.
GCGGCCTTCTTGCCGGCCCTTCTCCAAGATCTGCTCGTAGACTGCCCTTGCATTCATCACGATCGCCCTCTCGTTGGGGTCGGAAGTGGTCGCCGTCAGCGAGTGTAGCACCCCGATGGCGCCCGCCGCCGCGGCGCGCTCCCAAGCCGAGCTAGGGAGTGTGCTGAGCTCTTGGAGCGCATCAGCGAGCACTTTGCCGGCCCCCATCAACGCGTGGGAGCTCGGCGACGGCCACGAGGTGCAATGGGAGCGCGGGTACGGTCGTTCGATAGAACCCTGGGGGCCAGCCCTGGAGGGGCTCGGCGTGCAACGCCTTCAACACGACCCTCGGGTGCACCGTCACGACCAGCCACATCGGTGGCACATGAGCGCGTGGACGTCGCCGTCGGTGCCGCCGTCGCCGTCGCCGGTACACACCGAGCTGCTTGGCGAGGCAATCGAGCGCCTGCGCGACGGTGAGCGCGCCGTGGAAGACCTCGAACGCGCACGACTCCGAGAGCGTCGTGCCCAAGAGGCCTGGCGGCAGAGGCTTGGTTTCGTCGCGCTCGAACCAGACGTCGATCCATTGCGGCTCGTTCGAGACCTCGTGCTGGACCTTGGCCCGGCCGGCACGCTCGAGCGCGCCATCGAGGAGCTGCTTCGCCGCCTGGTCGTACGGGATCCGCGTCACGGTGCCACCGGCGTTCGCATAGGACGCATCCGGGAGGTGTGTCGTCCACCTCGTCGCCCGGTTGCGCGGAAGGACGCGAACGCTCAACCTATCGACGGATCTCTGGATGCAGCCCGCCCTCGACGAGGAGCTCCTCGCGGACGCTCAGCTCCCCAAGCTCGTGTTGCAGAGCTACCGCTCCGCGAAGACCACGTCGACGCGCGGCGCGGCGAGAGCGCGCCGTCGGCGAGGAGCACCGCGAGGTCGGTTCCGGCGACGAGCGCGAACAGCTCGCGGGCCAAGGCGACCGCCTCGACGGCGATGCGTTCCCCGATGGGAGCTCTCTGCCGAGCCCGCGACGATCTTGTCGCCGATAGCGTCGGCGACCATTCTGCCGAGCAGCGGGGCATTTCTGGCGAGCGTTGAAGCGCCGACGTGCAGAGCAGCGCCGTCATCCCGAGCTCAGCGCCGCTGGGACGCATGTGGGGTTCGGCGCTCGCCGACAAGGTCTACGACAAGATCCGATGACCACCGCGCTTCGTGAGCTCCTCCCGAGGCTCCACCTGCTCGCAGTTTGCGCTCTTGGTTGAAGACCTCATTGAGCGTCGCAGAGGTAAACGAGCCGCTCGCCCCATCGGTCGAGCTGCTCATCGAGTGACGGTCTACGGTCTACGCGGTTACGGCTCCGTGAAGATGTCGTCGAGAGCAGCGGCGGTGACGATGCGGTCTGTCCATCGGGTCAGCTCGTCGAGACCAGCGTCGTGGATGCGAGCTTCGATGGCGGTGTCGAGCGCGCCGAAGCGCGCGCGAAGCAGCCGCGCGAGGACATCTCGCATCGTCTGCTCGCGGCCCTCTTCGCGGCCCTCTTCGCGGCCTGCTTTGCGGCCCTTCTCGAGGAGCTCGCGCTCCCATCGCTCCACGAACCCTTGCGTCGTCATGTCGAACTCCTCGTGGTCTTCGTGTGGCTCTCCCCAAACTTCTAGCACGGCGCGAACGATCATCAGACGCTCGGGGGCGTCGGGCGGGAGCTCGGTGGCCTCGCTCAACGCCGCGCGAAGCACGGCGCCCGCACCGACGGCGCGGAAGCAAAGCGTGCCGCGATCGACGGGTAGCTCGTTCACGACGATGATGCGCGTGCGGAAGTCTTCCTCGAGTGTGTACAAACCCGAGGGCCAGTCGGGGAGGACGGTGAACCCGAGCTTCGCGAGCGCGGTGGTAGGGCGACCGGCGGACAAGATCCACAACCTCGAGGACTCGAACCGCTTTCGTCGTTCGATCAGCTTCCCGATGCAGAGCAGCACGTCGTAACTGTTCGGCGGGTCGTGAAAGAACTCGAGCAACGCGTGCTCTTCCTGGAATATCCGGCCAACCAGGCCAAAGTCGCGGAGCGACTCGAGTCTCGTCATGTCTGGTTCGAACGTCAGGTCGATCCGCCGGCTGTCGGGCGATATGGTCGTCTCCGTGTTCACCGTCCCGGCACGCTCGAGCAACGCCGACCATATCTTCTTCGCGAGGCTGTCGAACGGTGTCGGCACGTGGCCCCCCATCGTGCGCGCCTCGGATGTGTTGCGTGAATTGTTCGAGGCGACGAAGTCCTCGTGACGCACGGTCAGCGTGCCTCTTCCGGGCCTGGAGCAGCTAGCGCTCTTGGTTGACCTCATCGAGCGTCGCAGAGGCGCTCGGCCCATCGGTCGAGCTGCTCATCGTGAGCCGCGTCGAGCCGCGCAATGACAGTGCGGGGCAGCGCACCGAAGCAGTGCCTCACAGCAAAGGAGCAACTCCTTACGTCCTTCTTTGACGCCCTTTTCGACGTCCCTTCTCCATGATCTGCTCGTAGACAGCTACCAGTTCCTCGTCCCGGGCTTCTGGCGCAAGCGGCTGATCGTCTCGGTAGCGACCGGGGGGCCCCAGCGGAGGCGGATGAGTGAGCGCGAACAAGCTCGAGTGATGGCCTACGCGGCTACGGCTCCGCGAAGACGTCGTCGAGAGCAGCGGCGGTGACGATGCGGTCTGTCCATCGGGTCAGCTCGTCGAGACCAGCGTCGTGGATGCGAGCTTCGATGGCGGTGTCGAGCGCGCCGAAGCGCGCGCGAAGCAGCCGCGCGAGGACATCTCGCATCGTCTGCTCGCGGCCCTCTTCGCGGCCTGCTTTGCGGCCCTTCTCGAGGAGCTCGCGCTCCCATCGCTCCACGAACCCTTGCGTCGCCATGTCGAACTCCTCGTGGTCTTCGTTCGGCTTGCAGGTCTGCGATTACGGAGAGCAGGATCTACGAACGGAGCTCCTTGCGCGCGACGCCTACGACCAAGTGATGTCGCTCGCGACACACCCTCTCGTCTCCTCGCCGTTCTGGGAACGACGCCTGCCGAGGAACAGCTATCTGGGCCTTAGGCGTCGAGGCCGAGGAAGAGCTGAATGCCTTGAGCGACGGCAGCCAGTTCGTCCTTCGCGATGCGACCGAACACGCGGCGGATACGGCGCTTGTCGATGGAGCGCAGGTGGTCGATGAGCGCGTACGAGGTCTTGATGAGCCCGCTCTTGCCGGGCGCGAGCTCGGGGTACATCGAACCCACGCCGGGCGTGCCCGTGACCGGCACGACGGCAATCAGCGGGAACCGCTGGTCGGCGTTTACCGCGGGATCGCTCACGGCGATGCAGGGGCGCACGTCGCGCTGCTCGTGACCCACCGTGGGATCGAGCTCGACCAGCACGATGCTCCCGCGATCGAGCTTCACGCCGACTCCTCGACCCAGCCCTCGCCCTCGATCCAACGCACGGCGTCGCCAGCGCTCGCATCGACGAGATCGTCGTCGCCCGTGGGAAGGCTCGCGCCCCAATCCGCAAGGCCCGCGTCGGCAAGCTCAGTCGCTTCCGGGTGTGGGGTCTCGAGCGAGCGTAGGAGTCCCTCACGGCGGCGGCGGACAAGCTCGTGCTTGACAGCTTCTGCGATGAAGCGGCTGCGGTTCCGCTCGAAGCGGTCGATGCCCTCGAGCAGCTCGACGGGCAGGGTGACGGTTACGCGCTCGTTTGCCATCGGAGCCTCCAGTATGCGTTTGAGTATGATCATACTCTGCCGATGCGCAAGAATGGCCAGGTGCCGCGGAGTCGACTGGATCTCGGCTGCGTCGCGGCGTCCCTGCGCCTATGCTCGTGCCCCAGCGAGAGGCAGTGATGAAGCACCCGTTCTGGATCGTCGTCCTTGGATTTCTGTTGGCGTTCACGGGGTGCGATCTCGGCGGTGCGCCGGAGGATGCGCGCTTCGACTCCGTGAAGAGCGCCGGCAACGTCATGCCGGGGGCTACCTGGACGAGCGTCTACACGAGCCACTACTACAACGAGTCCTCGTACGGAGAGCCGGTCGAGCTTCGTGCTGAGGTCTGTCCGTCGAACGAGACGGACGGCACTCCTTCCGGCAACCTCACGTTCCATATCGACGGGCAGTCGATCCCTGGCGTCTATGACGGAGGCAGCCAGGGCTGCGGGCAGTGGACCCTCATCGTCTCGGACATGAGCGTCACGGGCGAGGGGAACTCCCACCAGATCTCGGCGACCTACGCCGGCAACCCTCCCCTCCTGGGCTCGTCGTCGGAGCCGTTCTGGTTCCGCGTCTACACGGCGTATACGTTCACCACGATCGAGATGACCCTCGGCGGTCCGCCCGAGGAGACCGACGTCGTCTACGGGGAGCCGCTCGAGTTCAAGGTGCGCGTGCGACGCGGGTACGGGCAGGAGGCCATCGCGGCGGGCGCTGGCGTCGTGCCGCTCAGTCACGAGATCCAGCCGACCGGTGAGGTGAGCCTCGTCCTCTCCCCCAACGGCAAGGGCGGTGGGCAGTCGCGCACTCTCGGGCCGATGAACCTCGTCCCCGACGTCGAGGGGACCGCGACGGCCACGTTCCGGATCAATCCCGCGACGGTGGGTGGGCCGCTCGACGTCGGCTCCTGGATCGTCGATGCAGAATACACGGATCCGAACGAGAACTTCAACGACAGCGCCACCTACGGGAGATGCATTCAGTGCGTCGGCTTCGACACGTGGGACGAGCAGTCCTACGGGATCTTCGTCTTCGTCGGCTCGGCCGGAACGAACATGACCTTCGGCGCGAACGCGCCGCCGCCGTTCTTGGGTGTTAGCCAGAGCATTCCCCTCAGCGTCACGCTCACGAGCGCCTCGCCAAGCGAGGCGACGCCGAACGAAGGGGTCGTGGACTTCACGATCACGCCGCCAGGGCCGGGAACGCCCATCGTCTTGCCGGTGAACGTCGTGAACGGCGTCGCTTCGACGACTCACGTACCGGGCGCGCCCCTTCCTCTGGGCGTGTACAGCGTCAGCGCCTCGTTCCGTGGGAGCGAGCGGTTCGGTGGCGCCGAAGCGAACGCGTCGTTCGAGGTCAAGGCGACGCAGTTCACGCTCGCGCTCACGTCGAGCGCGACGCCGGCGTCCGACTATACCGCCGTCTACGGCAAGCCCGTCACCTTCACGGCGACGATCGTCGGCGAGGCCTCCGTGCCGCCCGATCCGCTCGGCAACGTCGTCTTCTACGACGGCGACGACGTGATCTCGACGCGCAACATCGGCACGCACGGGACGTCGACCCCGACCGGCGAGACGTACACGACGACGGTGACGACGCAGAGCCTCTTCCTCGCCGCCGGCGCGCACACGATCCGCGCGGTCTACGCAGGCGACCTCAACTACCAGAACCCGAGCGGCGCGCCCGGGACCGACTCCAAGATCGTCCTGATCACGCCGCACGCGTCGACGTTCGCGCTGACGTCGAGCCCCAGGCCCTCGCAGTACGGGCAGGAGGTCACGCTCACCGCCAACGTGGGTGTCGTCCTCAGCGGCGACGAGGCGCCGCCGAGCCCGCCCGCGGGACACGTCGAGTTCTTCCTCTCTCCGCCGGCGAGCGATGCGGTGCCGCCGATCGGATCGGCGCCGGTCGACGCAGGCGTGGCGACGTTCACGACGCGGACCCTCCCCGTCGCGACGCCGACGGGGCACGCGCTCTTTGGACGCTTCGTCCCGACGGTGGCCGGGGGAAACTCGAACTATTCGTCGTCGCAGGGGCAGGTCGCGACGCCCCATCAGGTGCAGCGCGCGGCGACGAGCGTCGCGCTGAGCTCCGGGAGCACGCTCAACGTGGTCGGGCAGGAGATCACGTTCACCGCGCTCGTCGACGGTCAAGCCGGGACGGGAGGTCCGTGGAAGAAGAGCGGCGAGGGCGAGGTGCTCGACCCGACCCTCATCTCCGGTCCGGTGACGTTCTTCGACGGCGCCGACCCGATCGGTACGGCGACGATGAGCGTCACGTCGGACGCGAAGCAGCAGTACACGTTCAAGACGACCGCGCTCGCGGTCGGCGTGCACACCATCACCGCGGTCTACGACGGCAACACGCTCTTCGCGCCGAGCCCCGCCTCGAACGGGCTCACGCAGGTCGTGAATCAAGACGGCGTCTCCGCGACCTTGTCGTCGTCGGCCAACCCGTCCACCTTCGGGGCGAACGTCACGTTCACGGCTCGTCTCTCCTCCACGACCGGCGGCGCGCCGACGGGCACGATCACGTTCATGTCGGGGAGCACGACGATCGGCACGGCGCCGCTCGCCGGCTCGCCGGAGGCGGTCGCGACGTTCACCACCGCCGCGCTCGGCGCGGGGACGCACACGATCGTCGCGAGCTACAGCGGCGATCCTAATCACCCCGCGGGCCCCGCGGCCTCGATCGTCCAGACCGTCAACGGCGCGCCGACGACGACCGCGCTCACGTCGTCGGCGAACCCCGCCGCGTTCGGCCAGAACGTCACGTTGACCGCGACCGTCTCGTCGACGGCGGACGGCGACAAGACGGCGGTCGTGACGTTCCTCGATGGCTCGACCGTGCTCGGGACGGCGCTCGCCAGCGCCGCCGGCGTCGCGACGCTGTCGACGAGCTCGCTCACGATCGGCGCGCACTCGCTCCGCGCGAGCTACGCCGGGAACCCGCGCTTCGCGGCGAGCTCCGGCGCGCTGACGCAGAACGTGACGAAGGGTGGCTCCACCATCGTCGTCGCGTCGTCGGCGAACCCGTCGCTCCTCGGAACGAGCGTGAGCCTCATCGCGACGGTGGCCGCGGCGGCGCCCGCCTCTGGAGTGCCGACGGGCATCGTCACCTTCCGCGAGAACGGCGTCGTGCTGGGGACGGCGACGCTGAGCGCGAGCGGGGTCGCGACGATCGCCGTCGCGACGCTCGGCGAGGGCGATCATCCGATCGTCGCGTCGTACGCGGGTGACACGCGTTTCAACAGCGCGACGGCGGAGGTGTTCACGCAGGGCGTGAGCGCGTCCGCGGCGACGATCGTGGTGACGACGAGCCCGAGCCCGTCGCGGTGGAGCGGCGTGGTGACGATCACGGCGACCTTGACGGGCTCGAGCCCGACCGGCGCTCCCACCGGCACCGTCGAGTTCCGTCGCGGGCCGACCGTGATCGGCACGGCACCCGTCAACGCCTCCGGTGTCGCGACGGCGGCGACGGCGCTCCTCGACGTCGGCACGACCACGATCGACGCGCGCTACAGCGGTGACTCGGCCTACGCCACCGTGACAGGCAGCGTGGCGCACACGGTCGACAAGGCGGAGACGACGACGACGATCTCCTCGTCGAAGGCGAGCTCCAACGCGGGCGAGCCGGTCACGATCACGGCTTCGGTCACCTCTCCGGCGGGCGCGGTGGCGGGAGAGGTCGAGTTCTTCGCCGGCGCGACGTCGCTCGGGACCGTCGCGCTCTCCGGCGGCAGCGCGAGCTTCACCGCGACGACGTTCGTGACCGGCGACTACGAGCTCAAGGCGACCTACAAGGGCAACGACCGCTTCGAGAGCAGCTCGTCCTCCGTCCTGAGCCAGCGCGTGAACGCGGCGCCGGACGGAGGCGCCGGGTCCACGAGCGGAGGCCCCGGCACTCCTCCGGGCTCGACCCCGCCGCCGGGCGTCGGCGACGGCGGGCTCGGCGTCGGGACGATCGACCCGGGGAGCGTCGGCTCCGGGGGCGATGACTGCTCTGTCGCCAATCCCGGCACGTCGAGCACCGGCTTCGGCGCGTTCGTGGGGCTCGCGTGCACGCTCCTCGCTCTCGCGCGTCGCCGTCGGTCACACCCGACAGCCTAAGGGTGCTTCTTCACGTCGAGGCTGAGGAACACGTCGCGGACGAGCGCCCGCTTCTTCGGAACCGCAAAGACACCGACGTTCGACGCCGCGCGATGAACGGCCGCTGCCGAAGCTCCCAGCTCGCTCGGAGCGGGGTGATGAGGAGGTCCATGTGTATCGAGGCAGCTCATGGGCGCGTCGTCCGACGTGATGAGGTGACTTACGTCGGTCTCGGCGGCCAGTCGTCTTGCTGCCGTTGCATCTCCACCAGCGTATCGACTGCCGAGCTCGTCACTCGTCGGGGTTGATGCCGAGCGCTCTAAGCCGCTCGGCGAGCGCGCGAGCGAGGGCTCTCGCGTCGTCCGCGCAAGCCTTCTCCTCGAGGGCACGCGCGTTCGCGTCGTCGGCGCGAGCCTTCTCGGCGTCCGCGCGAGCCTTCTCCTCGAGGGCACGCGCGTTCGCGTCGTCCGCGCGAGCCTTCTCCTCGAGGGCACGCGCGTTCGCGTCGTCAGCGCGAGT
>JAHBWE010000045.1 GCA_019637155.1 Labilithrix sp.
TGAGGCGGGGCGCTACTCGCGCCAGAGGAACTTCCAGGGGTTGTGCTTCAGGTCGCGGACCATTTCCTGGACGTCGTCGTAGATGGCCTCGTCCATCACGAGGGCGCCGACGGTGCCGTTGCCCTTCTTGATGTGGCTCACGATCGACTGGGCGTCGGCGGCGGTCGAGTTCGCGCGGGCGGCGAGCTGCGCGAGCTCGTCGAGGGTCTTGCGGAGCTTCACCTGCTCCTCCTCGCCGCCGATCGCCTTCGACGCGCGGTTCAGGTTCGCGATCGCCTCCTTCGTGTCCTTGATGAGCGGGCCGCTGTCCTTCTGGATGTCGCTCGAGAGCTTGTCGATGTTGTCGATCGTGCGCTGGATCTTCGGGTTGTCGACGTAGTTCGTGCGCGCGTGGGCCGTCAGCGTGTTCGCCTCCGCCGAGAGCTGCTCGAGGTTCGTGACGATGTGGTTCACCTTCTCGCGGTTGTCGGTGAGGACCAGGTTCAGGTTCTTCAGCAGTCCCGCCGTGTTCGTCGCGATGTCGGAGATGAGCTCGCGGTTGTTGCGGATGCCGTTGATCGTCGTGTCGAGCAGCTCGTAGGCCTTCGCGAGGAACAGGTCGAGGCGCGGGGGATCGATGCCCTTCACGATCGTGTTCTCGGCGAGGACCGGCTTCTGCGGCGAGCCCGGATCGATCGCGAGGAACTGCTCGCCGAGGACGCCCTGCGTCGTGATGTAGAAGTCCGCGTCGTCGTGGATCGACTCCTTCACCCGCTGCTCGATCTCGATCTTCGCGCGCACCAGCGTGCGGCGGTTCGTCTTCGGATCGATCTTGCCGCCCATGAAGGAGAGCTCCTTCACCTTGCCGCACTTCACGCCCGCGACGCGCACCGGCGCCCCCGACTGCAGGCCGCCCGGATTGTCGAAGTCGACGAAGACCGTGTACGTCTTCTCGAACGACAAGCCGCCCATGATGAGGACGAAGGCGGCGAGGATGCCGAGCGAGACGAGGATGAGGACGCCGACCTTGACCTCGATCGATTTCTCTTGAGCCATGAAAGCGAGATCGAGAGTACGGCAAGGTCACTCGTTTGCGTAGAGCTTCATCCGCCGCTTCACGACCTCGAGGAAGCGGTCCTTCGTGTCGGGGGAGGGGGGCGTCATGAAGGCCCACGAGTAGTCGGTCGGGAAGCTCTCCCGCGTCTTCGCGCGGCCCGCCTCCGGGAAGGAGAGGATCGAGTCGAGCACCTTCGCGTCGCCCGCGTGCTGATGGCAGCCGATGCAGTTCGTCTGCGCGTTGTGCGCGCCGCGCTCGAGGAACGGGTTCGAGCACCACGTGTGCTTGCCGTGCACCGCCGCGAGCGCGTCGCCGAGCGATCCCTCGAAGCCGCCGCGCGGATCGGGGTCCTTCTCGTCGAAGTCCGTCACCACGCACATCTTGTAGTGGTCCCACGGCGCGCCGAGCTGCTTGATCTCCTCGGGGCGGTCCTGGCCGAAGTCGCCGTCGGCGTCGGGCGACCACCAGACCGTCACCCAGACCCAGTGGCGGAGCTCCTTCGTCATCACGTGGAGGCCGACGAGCGAGTAGCCCGCGTCGTCGGACATCGTCACGCTGTACGCCTCGCGCGGGCCCGCCTTGACCTTCGGCGCCGCGCTCGGCTTCCAGGTGTCGGCGGTCGCGAGCGCGGCGGCGGAGGTGTCGATCACGGGCAGGCCGTCGGGGACGAACGCGTCGTTGCGACGCCACGAGGTCTTGATCACCGCCGCGTCGGCGGGCATCTCGCGCGAGAAGCAGCTCGCGAAGTTCGAGGCCGACGGCGGCGCCGACTCGAACGAGAGCGCGTCGAGATCGCACGCCGCCATCGCGCCGTAGTCGCCGAGCACGTGCTGCACGAAGCCGGGGCTGTACGCATTCCGCGCGTTGCCGCCGAGCCCGTCGACGTGCGTCGCGTCGCCCTCCTCGACCTGCTTCATCCGCGCGAAGAAGTCCGCCTCGCTGCTCGGCCCCAAGCTCGACGCGTTCCACTCCCAGAGCGACGCCAGCTCTTGCTCGGTCGGCGCCGCCTTCGCCTCGCGGCGCTCGGGCCCGAGCTCGCCGTACATCTTCGCGAAGAGCCGCTCCACCTCGTCGCCCCCCAGCCACGTCCGAAAGCGCGGGATCGTCTTGTCGGGGAACGCCGCGAGCTTCACCGGCGCGAGCGCCTTCGCGAGCACCTTCCACCCAAGCTCCCTTCGCGCCTTCTTCGACGTCGCGAACCTCTCCTCGTCCGCCCCATCGAACACATCCGCCGGATACCCCTCCGCCGCCCCCACCGCCCTCCTCTCCAACTCCCGAATCGCCCCCTGGTCCCCCGCAGGATCCGAAGCGCGGTCCACCGCACACGCCGCAAGAGCAAGCGCAAGCGCCGCGACAGGGGCCCCGCGAAAGCGGCCGCGCAAGCGGTTGCGAAGCAACCCGAGCGCGCAGCGCGAGGGCCGTGTTCGCGGGGTGGGGGTGTCGGGGGCGAAGCCCCCGACGTTGAAAGCGCGAAGCAACCCGAGCGCTCCGCGCGAGGGCCGTGTTCGCGGGGTGGGGGTGTCGGGGGCGAAGCCCCCGACGTTGCCAAGCCTACTCAAGGCGTGGGGTGCTCCTCGACTTGGCGGATCGCCCAGTCCGACGCGACGGCCATGTACCGTCCGGTCTCGCGGTGCACGGCGAGGAAGTAGAGCCAGCCGTCCGAGCGGAAGTGCGGGTAGAGCGCGAAGTAGCCGGGGGGCATCTTCGTCACTTGCACCTTCTTGCCGGTGATGAAGTCGATGACGATGACGTCGGCGGAGCCCTTCGCGAGGTACGCCGGGTCGGGGTCGGGACCGAAGTCGCTCGGCTCGTTGTAGTGGTGCGTCGAGAGGAAGCGCTCGTCGAACGAGAGGTTCGCCTTGTTGCCCTTGAGGCAGACGTTGCCGATCGTCTCGAGCTTGAACTCGTAGCGATCGCCGACCCGCACGCGCTCGAGCGTCTCCAGCGCGTAGCCCCACGGCGTGTTGCCCTGCGCGTCCTTGCCGTACGCCCAGCGGCTGCCGAGCAAGCGGCCCGTCTTCGACATCATCGTGTCGCCGCGGTACGGCGTCTTGATCTTGAAGGCCGCGCCCGCGATCTTGTAGCCGTCCTCGACGTCGCTGCCGGTCGCGACCGCGGTGTAGATGTTGATGCCCGAGTCCTCACCGCCGCGCGGAGGCGTGTCGCGCGCGGCCGCGGTGTACGCGCCGGAGTCGCCCGCCCAGATGCTGTAGAGGATGAAGCGATCGCTGATCGAGTTGTCGGCGACGACCTGACCGACGGTCTGGTAGAGGCCGCTCGCCGCGCTGAGGCTCGAGCACTCCGGCTCGCCGAACGACACGAGCGTCGTCGACGGCTTCTCGAGCAGCGACTGCGCGCAGAACTTCGTGCCGCCCTGGAACATGAAGGCCTTGTTGTCGGGCCAGAAGTCCGGATCGTAGGAGGCGCGGAGCCCGATGTCGCGCGACTGTCCGTCGAGCGTCGCCTGGAGATCGAGCGCCTGCGCGCCGCCGTTCGAGCCGCCGCCGGTCGCGACGAAGCGACCGTCGGCCGAGGCGCGGAGCCAGAACGAGTTCGGCGACTTGAGGTTCCGGAGGACGCGGATCGTGGAGCCGTCCGTGCCCCACTCCGTCTTCTCGAAGACGTCGGTGCCGTCGGCCTTCTTCGCCTGGAAGCACGCGGTCGGGCTCACCGGGCTCTCCGGGTTCGGCGCGGGGCAGCCGATCATCGGCATCCGGTTCGCGAAGTTCTTCGCCGCCCACGTCTGCGTCTTCACCGCGCTCGTGCGCGCGGCGAGCTTCGTGAAGTCGTCGACGCACTTCGTCGGGCGGTTCTCGCGGAAGATGCAGCGGACCTGATCCGGTCCCGTCCCGCAGTTCTCGACGCCGGGGAGCTTCTTCTGGAAGAAGGTGAGGACCGTCTCGTACTGCGCCGGCGTGAGGCGCGGGTAGTCGGCGAGGACGGGCATCAACGTCGCGCGACGGAACTCGGCGTAGAGGTCGTCCTTGCCCGCGAAGATCTCCGCGAACAGCTTCGCCTGCTTGAACGTCTCGGGGTGGCGCTCCTCGTCGATCGTGGGGCCCGGCGTGAAGTGCGCGCCGGCGGTGAGGATGCCGATGCGCTCCGGCGCGAAGCCGGTCCGCGGATCGGCCGGGTTCTGGCGGAAGAAGTCGATCTTCTCGTCGTTCGAGGCGTCGCTCTTCAAGAAGTCGACGGCGGCCTTGTACTGCTCGTTCCAGCCCGCGAGCGTGACCGGGTTGATGCTGTGGCAGCCGGTGAAGCTGCACGCTCCGACCTGGCCCGGCGCGGCCGGCACCGCGTTCGTGCCCATGATCCGGAGCGCGGAGACCGCGAGCTCCGCGTCGGTGAGATCGTGCGCAGAGACCTCCGTGTCCTCTGCTCTCGTCCCGCACGCGACGATCGCCGCCGCGCCCAACAAACCGAGTCCCACCAACGAGCCGAGCCCAAGCTTCGCCATTGCTGGCCTTGCGTGCAGTGCCTATGCCACTCAGGCACACATGGTAGGATAGGCGTTCCGGAAGCGGATCGTGGGGACCATGGGACCCTCACGATCCACCCCTTTCGACCACCGTCGCGGTATACGGGAGCACGTAACGCCTTGAAACGGTCCACAGTCTGGCTCGGAGTCGCCCTCATCGTCGGGGGTGGTATCGCCTACGCGAGGCTCTCGCGCTTCCACCGCGCGGCGACGCGCGCGGCGGCGGGGCCGGTGACCTCCGAGGACTGGGACCTCCTTCGCCAGCGCCCCGACGACTCGCGCGTCGTCGCCGCGGCGGCGATCGAGCTCCGCGCGGCGGCGGAGCTGCCAGAGTGCGATTCGGTGGCTCGCGTCGCGGCCCGCACCGGCACGATCCTCGACGAGCACCCGACCACCGACGACGAGAGCCTCGCCGCGATCGCGAAGATGCTTGCAATATGCAGCGATCAGCGGCCCCTGCGCTGGACGAAGCGGCCGCCCGAGGACCTCGTGAAGGCGATGCACGCGGACATCGCCGCCGGCGCGAGCCGCCCGAACGACCTCGTCGTCGACGCGCTGCTCAAGGTGCGGCCGCGCATGAGCCAGGAGCTCGTCGACGTGATCGTGAGCGCGGTGAAGCCGAACAACTCGAAGGCGGAGACCCTCGTCGCGACCGGCCTCCCCGAGAACGACGAGCCGCTCGTGCCCGCGACCGAGAACGCGCTCCACCGGCGGCCCGCCGGCGCCGACGACCGCGTCGCCGCCGCGATCCGTACCTGGCTCGGCGCGATGAAGGAGAAGGGGCCGAGCGAGATCGACGCCAGGTCGATGACACGCGCGGTGGCGTGGTCGCCGCCGCCGCGGCTCGAGGACGACGGCGCGCAGGCGCTCGCGAAGACGATCGAGCAGGTCGAGGCGGTGAAGACGCTCTGCGCGAAGCTCGTCCTCCACCCCAACGACGCCGAGATGCTCGGCAAGTACGCGACCGGGCCCGCCGCGAAGGCGTGCGCCGAGCCCGCGAACCAGATGAAGGCCGCGCTCGACATGCTCTACGCGGTGGCGGCCGGCGCGAAGCAATTCGAGGACGAGAAGAGCGAAGCGGCGAAGCGGCGCCGCGACGCGTGGGAGGACGAGCAGGCGGAGGCGATCGCGAAGCGCGGACCGAGCGCGATCCCCGCCGCGCGCGAGGGCCTCAAGCACAACGCGCGCGCGGTGCGCCGCGTCTCGGCGCGGACGTTCGCGAAGCTCGATCGCGCCACCTACGCCGCGACGATCACGGAGCGCCTCCGCGCGCGCACCGCGAACCCCGACGACGCGAAGCTCGTGCTCGAGCTCCTCGGCACGTCGGCGAACTTCGACGCGAGCGCGGTCCTCGCGACCTTCTACACCGGCGATCTCGACGTCGTGAAACGCGCGACGGCGGCGCTGAAGCGGCAGAGCCCGGAGCGGTGGGTCGCGCCGCTCTTCGCGGGGCTCTCCGTGAGCTCGGCGGTGCCCGCCGTGATGAAGGGGTACACCGACGCGCTGGAGCAGACGCCCGGCGCCGCCGCGATCGCGGCGAACGTGCTCGACGCCGCGTTCGTCCGCGGCGGCCGCGCCGAGGGCGTCTTCTGGCTCACGAAGATGTTCGCGCTCCTGTCGCTGAAGGCGAAGGGCAACGCGGGGCACGCCGCCGTCGTCGAGAAGTTCACGACCGACAAGACGACCTACCCCGTGATCAAGCTGCGGAACGAGTCGTTCACCGGCGAGATCCACGAGGAGAGCCGCACGAACAAGACGATCGGCGAGCTCGCGACCGAGACGCTCGCGGCGGTGAAGGGTCGCTGAGGGAGGGCTCGGCTCAGAGCTCCATCGGGCCGCTCGCGCGGCCGTTGATGAACTGCTGGACGATGCCGTTCTCGGTCTTGCGGAAGTCCTCCTTCGAGCCGTACATGAGGACCTTGCCGCGGTAGAGCATCACGATCTTGTCGGCGATCGTGAAGATGCTCGGGAGGTCGTGGCTCACGACGATCGAGGTGACGCCGAGCGTGTCGGAGAGCTCGCGGATCAGCTTGTCGACGCGGCGCGCGCTCACGGGATCGAGCGACGTCGTCGGCTCGTCGAAGAGCACGTAGCTCGGGTCGAGGGTGAGGGCGCGCGCGATCGCGACGCGCTTCTTCATGCCGTCGCCGAGCTCGGGCGGGTAGCGGTCGCCGAACTCTTGCATATGCACTTGATGAAGCCGCTGCCGCGCCTCGCCGAGGGCCTCCTTCGGGGTGAGGTTCTTGTGCTTCCGGAGCGGCAGCGCGACGTTCTCGGCGCAGGTGAGCGAGTCGAAGAGCGTCGAGTGCTGGAAGACCATCGCGCACTTCTTCCGGATCGGCCCCATCTGGATCTCGTCGAACTTCGAGATCTCCTGGCCGTCGAGCCAGATCTCGCCGGAGTCCGGATAGAGGAGGCCGACGAGGTGCTTGATGAGCACGCTCTTGCCGACGCCGGAGGCCCCGATGATGAAGAACACCTTGCCGGTGGGGACGTCGAAGGAGACGTCGTTGAGCACGGTCTTCGGGCCGAACGATTTGACGATGTTCTTGAACTGAATCACAAGAGGACGCCCGCCAGCTTAGCCGGTTTTTGGACTCTCCGCGGGGCGCGGACGATGCTGCGGCGATGAGCGAGAAGGACCTCCGCGCCGGCGACTTCGTGACCCAAGGCGTCCGCCTCCTCCGGCCGCTGGCGGAGGGCGGCATGGGGCGTGTCTGGATCGCGGAGCACCTCGGGCTCCGGACCGAGGTCGTGGTGAAGCTCATGGCGCGCGAGATGACGGCGCGCGAGGACGGCGCGGCGCGCTTCGCGCGGGAGGCCGAGGTCGCGGCCGCGATCAAGAGCCAGCACGTCGTCCAGGTCTTCGACCACGGCGCGACGAACGGGGTCCCTTACATCGTGATGGAGTTGCTCGAGGGCAAGGACCTCGGCGCGGTGCTCGGGGAGCGCGGGCGGCTCGAGCCGAGCGAGGCCGTCGCCGTCGTCACGCAGGTCGGCAAGGCGCTCGCGAAGGCGCACAAGGCGGGGATCATCCATCGCGACGTCAAGCCGGAGAACATCTTCCTCTGCGCCGGCGAGGGCGAAGCGATCCACGTGAAGCTGCTCGACTTCGGCACCGCGAAGCACGCGCGCGCGACCGGGAAGGAGACGCTCCCCGGCGAGATCATGGGCACGCCCTACTACATGAGCCCGGAGCAGAGCGTCGGCGCGCTCGTCGATCCGCGCACCGACGTGTGGTCGCTCGGCGTCGTCGCGTTCGAGATGCTGACGGGGACGAAGCCGTTCGAAGGCAGCAACGTCGGCGCGATCGCGCTCGCGATCCACGGGCCGTTGCCGCGCATCGCCGACCGCTGCTCCGACCTCCCGCCCGCGCTCGACGCGTGGTTCGCCCGCGCGTGCGCGCAGGTCCCGCAGGACCGCTTCGCGTCCGTCGGCGAGATGACGAGCGCCTTCGTCGAGGCGCTCACCGGTCAGGCGCCGGCGACGGAGCAGACGGAGTCGATCTGCCTCGTCCCGCCGCGCCGCATCAGCGTCCGCCCGCAGGACCACGACAGCGAGGAGATGAAGAAGACGATGCCGACCTCGATCGAGCCCTCCGTCCCGCCGCCGCCGAAGCACGACTCCATCCCCGCGCTCGTCGCGAGCCTCCCCGATCGCGAGGCGGTGCACCGGCCGACGAAGATCGCGGCGGGCATCGTCGCCGTCGCCGCCGCCGCGCTCATGGCCGCGATCGTGATGCATCG
>JAHBWE010000046.1 GCA_019637155.1 Labilithrix sp.
GTATCCCCTGCTTGAACGGCCGGGTTTTCTGGAGGCGGCTTCGGCGTCATGGTGAGCGCAATGGCGCTGACGCAGGACGAGTGGGCGGAGTTGGTCGGGGAATGGCAGAAGAGCGGCGAGTCGGCGGCGCAGTTCGCGAGCGCGCATGGGGTCGCGGCGACGGCGCTGCGATACTGGATTAAGCGGCTGCCAGTCGTAGAGGCGACGAAGGCGAGCACGTTGGCGAAGCCGGTCGCTGCCCCGAGGTCCGGGATAACGGCGCTCGCGCGTGTTGTCCGGCCGGGGGAGCTGCCTCCGCGTCGAAGTGCTGAGGCGGCGTGCGTGCGCGTCGTCGTCGGGAAGGCCACCGTGCTCGTCGAGACGGGCTTCGACGAGGACCATCTTCGCGCCGTCGTACGGGCGCTGAGCGAGGTCGAATGATTCCCGCCGGCGTCGAGATCTATATCGCGCTCGAACCGATCGACATGCGCCTGTCGTTTGATCGCCTGTCGGGGCTTGCCAAAGAGCACGTTGGCTACGACGCGCGGAGCGGCGCGCTCTTCGTGTTTTTCGGGCGCCGCAGAGACGCGCTGAAGGTCCTGTTCTTCGACGGCAGCGGGATGGTCATCTTCTACAAGCGTCTCGACCGCGGCGTCTTCCAGATCCCTGAGCCTCCGACGAAAACGGCGCGGCATGTGGAGATCGACGAAGCGACGCTCGAAGCGCTGCTGGACGGCGTCGACGTGACGGAGCCCGCGAAGACGCCGCCTCGCCCGAAGACGCACTGAGCTCTTCGCACAAGGTGCGATCGAAAACGGAGACCGACGCGGCGGTCGCTCGACCGGGCGATGCCCGTGCGCTACCACGAGGTCGTGCCCGTGGATGCAGCACCGCCGAGCGAGAGCGACCAGGCGCTTCGCGACAGGGTGGCGGCACTCGAGGCTGCGCTCGCGGCGACGAAGTCGGAGCTGTCGGCCGTCACCGCCGAGCGGAACAAGCTCCGTCGCGCGTACGAGATGGTCAAGGGGGAGCTCGAGTTGCTGCGGCGCCGCCTCTTCGTCGCGAAGGCCGAGCGGATCGATACGACGCAGCTCGAGATCGAGTTCGCCGAAACGAAAGCGAAGCTGGACCGACTCGCACGCGCTCTCGACGGCGAAGCCGGCGTCGTTCCCGAAACTCCCGCCAATAAAAACGCGATGACGCGTGGCGGTGGTGGCGGCGGCGATGGGCGGCCCGCGGGTCAGAAGAAGACGTCGAAGGGCAGCGGCCGTCCCGACCTCACGAAGCTCGACTTGATCGAGGAGCGCGTCGAGATCCTCGATCCGGCGCTGGAGGGAACCGCGGAACGCATCGGTTTCGAGACGACGTACCTGCTTGGTCGGCGGCGCGCGTGCACCGTGCGCGTGGTCATGGCAAAGGCGACGTACAAGACGACGGCGCTCGACGAGAACGGCGAGTCGACGGCCGAGTACACGACCGCGCCGAAGCCGCGCGAGATCGTCGACCGCGGCATGCTCGCGCCGTCGTTCGTCGCCTTCTTGCTGACGAAGAAATACCGATGGGGGATGCCGTTTCATCGCGTCGCCCTCGAGCTCCTGGCGGAGGGCGTGTCGGTCGACGACAGCACGATGTGTCGCTACGCCGAGCACGTCGGCGCGACGTTTGGATGCATCGTCGATGCGATGTGGAAGGAGGCCAAGGAGACGGCCTTCTGTATTTCGACCGATGCGACGGGCTGCGCGATCCAACCCGTGCGCCTCGAAGAGAAGCCGCGGCAGCGGCAGCCGTGCGCGCGGGGCCACTTCTTCGTCGCCCTCGCGGACAACGACCACGTCCTCTTCGAGTTCCGAGAGCGGCACACGAGCAGCGCCGTCTGCGAGATGTTTCGCGGCTTCCACGGTTACATCCAGGCGGACGCGCACTGCATCTACGACGCGCTCTTCCGCGGCGACGCCGTCGAGGAAGGAGAGAAGCCGCCCGATGAGGTGGCCTGCTGGTCGCATGCCAGGAGGAAGGCTTGGGAGGCCGCGATCACGACGAAGGCTCCCGAAGCGCGCGAGGCACTTCTCCGGATCCGCGAGCTCTTCAAACGCGAAGAAGAATGGCAGAACCTCGCGCCGAAACAGCGGTACGAGCGGCGGCAGCGCGTCTCGCGCCCGATGCTCGACGACTTCTTTGCGTGGGCCGAAGGGGTGTTCGAGCGTGTTGGCTCCGTGCGCGGTCCGCTCGCGAGTGCCTTCGGCTATGTGATCCGGCAGCGCGACGCGCTCCGCCGTTACCTCGACGACGGGCGCCTCCGTATCGACAATAATGCCGCCGAGCGTGCCCTCCGCTCGCCCATCGCGGTCGGCCGCAAAGCCTGGCTCTTCTTCGGCTCGAACGACCACGCCAGCGCCGCCGCGAACGTCTTCTCCCTCATCGCCTCGTGCGTGCTGCACAAGCTCGATGTCGAGAGCTACTTCACGGACATCATCCGCGTCCTGCCGTACTGGCCCCGCGACCGGTACCTCGAGCTCGCTCCCAAGTACTGGGCACGGACGCGCGCTCGCCTCGACGCCGAAGAGCTCAAGCTGGCCGTCGGCCACGTGACCGTACCGCCTCCGCTGCCCGCGGAACAGCAGCCGTCGCCGAACTGACCTCGCCTCCACTCGCGAGAGTCTGCATCACGGGCGCGGCTCCGGCCACCGCGGCTCTTCAAGCAGCGGATAC